>CBDVCA010000005.1:0-50549 GCA_965372365.1 uncultured bacterium | reverse complement strand
CGGCTAACGGCAACGACACACCAAACGTAATGCGAATTCGGTATGGCGCCCCCCGAACTTCGGATTGTGGATTGGAACGGCGAACCGCGGGGGTCAATTGGCAGCGGCGGCAATGACAGATGGCCGCTTCCAGGGCTCGAAGAGTATATGCAGGCGCAATAACTCTTTGTGTATAGCGAGCGACGCGCTAGCGCACGCTTCCATATCGGACGTGAGTACCTCCAAACGCTCGGCCTTCGTCAGCGAGAACAACTCAGGCAGGGTGTCATGGAAATCGCGAAACTCTTTTATGGCGGCGGCGACGACCTTGATGAAGGTTCTAAGAGCACGCCGACGGCAGATTCGCCATCGAGGGAGCACTGCCGAGATGTGGAGGAAATGCTTGAGGTTGACATGAGGGAACTGGTTGAGAATGCGGTACGGATCGGCATCGCACTCTGTTTTGTCGAAGTCATCATGATTGAGCCAGGCATGATGCATCTTCTGGGTAGCCTCGAGGAGACCGGCGATGCTGTCGGCCTCGTCAAGGATGACGGTGGCCCGTCGGGAGAGTTCGGCGGTGTTTCGATCGGCAGTCTGATACCTGCGTTTGAGCACGATCCTGGTGGCTGTAGAACCCAGGACAAGGGCGAGAATGTGAGTAACCCACAAGTAGGCCGAACTTGACGTAATCGCATCGATCATAGCAATCGCTCCCTGGCGCGAGGGGTATGGCTCGGACCTACTACTTCTTCGGGTTCTCATTCAGTGCCTTCTCGCGGGCGGCACGATTGGCGGCCTCTTGTTCCTCGAAGCTTGATTGGAGATGGGTCATGTGTTTACGGAGGCAGTCGACATCGTCGAGCCGGAAGTCCGCAAAGGTTGACGCCTCAAGCCGGCTGACCAACTGTGGCCAGAATTCACGAACTCTGGGCTCCATGAAGTAACATAAGTTCACGGACTCGTCGCCGCAGCCTTTCACGATCGGGGCCACCAGTGAGGGCACCTGGCCGGGACATCCCGCATCAAGGAAGAGTATTGCGGCCTCCATCGAATAGGAGAGTCGGCGGGCCGCGTCCCCTTCGGGCTCAGCCTTGGCCCTGCTCACTTCTGCACGGGCGATTAGGGACAGCATCTTCATCTCCTTCGCAGTATCTTCGCGAGCCTTTTTGATGTGCCCCTTCATTGTGTCTTCATTGTTTTTCGCAATTCCGGCCAAGTCACCCCGCAACTTGGCCTCGCGGCTGTTGAACCAGGCGGCATGCATGAGATGGATAATGAGAGGTACCACGGTACCGAACAACGTCACCACCAACACCATGGCGATTACAAGTTTTTGCCATGCAGCATTGTAGAATGCGTCGACCTTGTTGACCAAGTCCACGCCGTTGATAGTCGCCTCTGCGAGTGTGTTCATCATCTCGGATCCCTTTCGACAGGTACGCCCCGCGGCATCGGTGGCCATGAGTCTAACCGCGACCGCCAGCGGCGGCGGCGGCACGGTTCTCGGGGGACACTATGCCTATTTGCGCCGATCTCCGGCCCGATGTAGCTTTGGGGCACCCGCGACAGTCACCCATTTGCCATCGCCCTGTTTCACCTCATGCCAGCTCATTCGAAGGCGCACCTTCAGATGCTACTTGTTCATCCCCTTGCTGGGCCGTTTCCCCGGATTCTTCGGGAATGACAGCTTCAACAGATGCTGTTGCTTTGCGTCTTCTTGGTTTCTTCTCGGGGAAGGCAATCCTTACCCCTTCAAGCTCGGCAAGCGCACTTTCATTCAGCATGCGCCGCACACCCGAGACAATATCCTCGGGGGAAAGGGCGATTCCTGAATCCTTCTTCAGTTTTCGGCGGATGACTTTCACGCAGTTCTCTGACAGGATGGCCTCCAGCAGGTTGCGGGGATGCAATACATTTGTCTTCTGCCAGAGCTTTGCCAGTGTTCCCTTCCGAACGCTCTTGAAGGAGATGAGTTCAAAACACTCCGCGATATCCACGACATCGTCCGTCAAGACGTTCCACGAAGCGATCAGCTTCGTAATCGGGGGTTGTCCGAACGAAACGTGGTAGACCCGCCATTCCCGACTGTTCGTCAGCAGTATCCATTCGCAACCTGCATTGATTGCGTAGGAGGAGACCTGTTTGAGATGCTTGGGAGCAAGGTTAACGCAGACGCGTTTGATTTCGACCATGACCTCAGGCTTGGGATCTTGGCCTTCTTCAATCTGGATGCAGAAATCGACGTGCTCGGTTTCGCCGGCGCCGTGAACTGCACGTTCTCGGGACAGATGCTTGAATGGATCATACCCCATCAAGCGTTCGAATATCCGCTCGATACGGCGACGGGTCTCTGACTCGTTGCAGTCAGCCTTCTCGGCCTGCTGAATCATGCTACGGGTGTCGACGATCTCTCTCCGTAATGCTCTATCCATTGTTTTGCTCGCCACTGCGTCTCCTTAGTCTTTCAGTCCAACGGTTGATTGAACCGGCTACCAGGACGATTGCCAACCCGAAATAAACCGGGACGACCCCCGACTGGAAGATTCTGATTATCCGCAGGCCTTGCCCCATCTCGAAGCCAAAGACCCGGCGCGACGGGTTCAAGTCGCCGCACTTCATAGGGACCGGGGTTCGGGGAAACATGACGCCCATACTCTGCCTTGCGGACACCCATACTGAACTTCCCTGCCCTTCCCTGACCTGCCACATCGTCCATTGACGACCCGAGACGACTGATTGAGAGTACGACAAAGACAAGGTTCTGTCCAGCATAACCTTATCGTTGGCGAACCACGGACGACTTGTCAGCGAGGATTGGCCGAACCGGGGATACCTCTGAAACGCGCCATTAGTATGAGGGGGCGTGCGGGTTTGCCGCACAGACAAGGAGAACGGATGGAGTAGACAGGAGATACGACGAAGCAGAGCGGAAACCAAACGAACCCAAACGCGGAGAATTCGGATTATCGGGGAGTGGATCGGATGCGTGCTTGCCGTTACTGGCAGTCCGTTGAGAAATGGGGCTCTCATCCCGAAATGGCAGCCGGTATTCGTTCGGCCATGATGCAAGAGCGGGCTTGGAATTGGATTCGATCGCTCAAGTGAATCTGCCGTTGAGGCCTTCAACGGACTGCTAACCGCCGAATCCAACACCCCTTGCTCCTGTTTGATCTATTGAGAGGCCTCGAATCCGCGCTTGTCGATTTCCGGTTCCGTGGTAGTATGGGGGGCTGTCGGGGGCTTATGCGTCCCCGGGGATCTTGTTCTTCCGTAGGCCTATTTGTAGACGCGACTTATCTGCTGGATCGCGAACGCCGACTCGTGCGGATCGTATCCCGGCTCCGTCGAGTCTTGCCGACGTGCGGGGCGAGAACCATCGATATCTGGATTATCCGTTTTGGGTTGAGCGCGGAGTAGCGCCGGTTCCGGCCACTCGCGCGCGACATACAGACTCTGGGAGGATCGGCCATGTCTCTGGCTTCGCGTGGTGTCAATCGGCTTCGTAAGATGTACCGGACGGTGATGATTCGCATGCGGGAGTTGAACCACCGAATGTTCCACCCGGGCCGCACAGCGGTCGCTATCGGTGCGATCAACGCCCTCGAACCCCTCGAGCCGCGGCTGATGCTGTCCAGCACCCTGCTGGAGGTGGACTTCAACGCCGGGGTCGACGCCAACGGAGCCGACAGCGGGCAACTGGTCTTCGACGGCGCAGACGGCTTCGCCGCATGGATCACCGACGACGGGTCCGCCGGCTCTTACGGCGGCGACGCCGACGGCGTCCACATCACCAATCTGGACTTCGGCAACATCAAGGACGGCCACGCCACCGACCTGGTGCTCGGGGCGTTCAACGATATGTCCGGCCCCGGCCAGAATTATCACTCCAGCGGCATCCGGGCCTACTTCGCCTGGGGCGTCGAGCAGGTCAGCCTCGACGATACCGACGACGACGCCACCACTAAGACGCTGTTCGCCTTCGACTACAACGGCGCGCTGATCGGCCAGACCGCCGCCGGAAGCCAACAAACGTTCACGATCTCCACCGCCGACACCGGCGGCGCCCTCATCCACAGCGTCGAGTTCGACACCCTCGCCGGAACCGCCGGCGGCTCGACCGACGGAACCTACTTCACCATCGACAACCTCCAGGTCGTCGGCGACCCCGCCGATGCGCCCACGCTGCTGGACGTGTACGACTGGAATGTCTCCCAAACCGAACCGGTCGGCAAGATCGCCGCGATCGCCACCGCCCAGACCGGCGCCCAGCACTACGACTACACCAGTGCGTCGGCCCACCCCTCGTCGGTGGTCGCCGCGGCGAGGCGGAGCAACCTGTGGATCCACGAGAATACCAACACCGGTGAATACTCGTTCGGCTTCATCTTCGACATGGACAACAGCGGCGGGCCGGTCAACCTCGCCTCGCAGAACTTCCGCATCGTCGGCAGTGACGCCGACCCGTACGTCTCCCAGTCCGACGATCCCGGCGAGGCCGTCGAATCGCCGGCCGGATCGAACGCCTTCGTCGGCGGCTTCAGCTACGGCGACAACACCGACGGCATCAGCGTCAGCGGGATCACCGGGGTAGACTGGACCCTCATTATCGATTCGGTCAGCTTCGGCGACGTCAACTCGTGGTACGCCGCCGGCGGCGCCTCCCCGACGCTGATCGACGATATCGCCCTGACGATCGGGCATGAGTACCGCATCGTACCGGCCGGCCAGACCCCCGCCGGCGTGGAAGTGAACCCGTCGGTTCCCCGCGACCCCAGCCCGGCCGACGAGGCGACCGACGAAGCCGTCGACGTCGATCTGGCGTGGTCGGTCGAAGAGCCGGCCGGCGTGACGTACGACGTGTACTTCGGAACCGAAACCGACCCGCCCCTGGTCGCCTCCGGCGAGGCGACGGCGACCTACGATCCCGGCCTGCTGGCGTTCAACACCGCGTACCATTGGAGGATCGTCTCCCACAAGAGCGGCGACCCCTTCGACCCCGGCGTGTGGAGTTTCACCACCATCGCCCTGCCGGACCTGGTGATCAGCGCCCCGACGGCTCCGACCCTTGTCGGCGCCGGAGAATTGATCTCCCTCACCTGGCGAACCGATAACGTCGGCACGCTGGCGACCCCCGGCCCCTGGACCGAACGCATCCTGCTGTCGACCGACGATCAGATCAGCGGCGACGACATCGAACTGTACGCCGCCGACCCGGCGCAGATGCTCGCGCCCGCCCAAGGGCTCGACCGCAACGTCGACGTCACGCTGCCGGTGGTCCCGGAGGGGATCTACTACCTGCTGGCCGTCGCCGACAGCGCCGAAGCGATGACCGAGCAGGACGAGACGAACAACCTCGCCGCCGCGGCCATCGACATCCGCACGCCGGTGACCGTCGTCACGACCGACCCCACCGGCCACACCGCCGATCAGGTCGCCGGGATGACGCTGGAGCTTTCCGGCCCGGTCGTCGGGGATGACGCCAGGGACGCCGCGACGTACGAATTGGTCGACCTCGGCGCCGATCGAGCGCCCGGCGGCGGCGACGATATCGTCCTGCCGGTGACGGCCGCGTACAGCGACGGCAATAACAGGATCGATCTGGTCTTCGCCGGCGGCGGCCAGCAGACCAACCTGAACGGCTGGACCGAACACGACTACGGAAACGGCTCGGCCGGCGATTGGCGGATCGAAGACGGCGGCGCCAGCGTCAAGCAGTACGCCAATGGTCTGCCGACGTACTACGTCAGCGACTTCGACTTCATCGACCGCCAGTTCACGGGGCGGATCCGCGTGGAGACCACCGGAGATGACGACTTCATCGGCGTGGTGTGGGGCTTCGCTACCGACGGCGGCGGCGCCCCCGACAGCTACTACGTGCTGACCTGGAAACAGGGGCGCCAATCGGTGTACGGCGTCGGCGAAGAGGGATTCAAGCTCCTGAAGATGACCGACACCGCCGTCGAGACCGAACAGGCCGTCTACGAGAAACTTTGGGACGGCGAGAACTGGCCGGGCAAGATGGAAGTCCTCGGCCGCCACAACGTCGCCGGAACCGGCTGGCGCGATAACGTGGAGTATGACTTCACCGTCCTCTACCAGAGCAACGGGAAGATCGATATCGAGGTCCGCCGAACCAGCGACAGCTACCTGATGGCGGAATTCCACGTCACCGACCCCGCGCCCCTGGGAACCGGCAAGGTGGGATTCATTAACATCAGCCAGTCGGACGTCCGCTACAGCGGCCTGCTGGCCGCCGACTTCCTCGAGGAGGGCGCCTACCAACTCACCGCACGATCCGGAGCCCCGGGCCTGCGAGACGCCGACGGGATCGCCCTCGACGGCGATGGCGACGGCGGCGGCGGCGATGATTGGGTCACCACGTTCGTCATCGACCACACCGCCCCCGCCATCGCCGGAGCCGCCGTCTACACCGATCGCATCGAGGTGCAGTTCGACGACGCCGGCGGCATGGACCCGGCGACCGTCACCGACCCGGCCAACTACACGCTCACCCGCAGCGCCGGGGCGGCGCTCGACGTGACCGTCCCGGTGACCGCCGTCAGCTTCGACGACGCCACGGGCGTCGCGACGCTGACGTTCGACGGCGACCTTGAAGACGACGTCTATCAACTGACCGTCAGCGCCGCCGGCGTCGCCGACCTTGCCGGCCACGCTCTCAACGAAGGCGTCGACGAAGTGCTGGACCTGACTCTCGACGCCGCGGCCGCCGCCGTCGCCATCGACCTGCAATCCGGCAGCGACACCGGCGAATCCGACAGCGACGACCTGACCACCGACGCAACGCCGACGTTCGACTACAGCGTCAGCGAAGCGGGCCTGGTGTCGATCGACTGGACCGGCGACGGCATAGCCGATTACACCGAACAGGTCGCCGCCGCGACATTCGGGACGTTCACACCCCCGACGCCGCTGGCGGCCGGAACCTATGACATCAGCGTCACGCTCGACGCCGTAACCGCCGCCGGCAGCCCGGCGACGACGATTCTGACAGTGGTGATCGACCGAACGGCGCCGCAAGTCACCGGCGGCGCCATCGCCCCGACGGCTGTGACGGTTACCTTCGCCGACGACGCGGCTCTAGGGGCGGTCTCGATCGAAACCGCCGCCAACTACACGCTGATCGCCAGCGGCGGCGACGGAACCTTCGACGACGGTAATGAAGTGGACGCCAGCGCCGCGATCCTCACCGTCAGTCTGGACGGCGACGTTGCGACGCTGACCACCAACGCTCTGCCCGACGAGATGTACCGCCTCGTCGTGGCCGGCTCCGTTGAAGACGCCGCGGGCAATCCGATCGGCGCCGATGTCACGACCGACATGCTGCTCGACGCCGTCGCGCCGGAGGTGACGGTCGATCTCCAGGCCGGCAGCGATTCGGGCGCCTCCGATAGCGACGACCTTACCAACGCCGAGGCGATCACACTCGATGTCACCGTCAACGAGGCCGGTTCGCTGACCGTCAGCTATGACGGCGGAACCGATCCCCAGACCCTCACCGTCGCGGCCGGAACGCACAGCGTCACCTTCGTCGGCGTCGGCGAAGGCGCCCACACCTTCGACGCGGCGCTGACCCCGCTGACCGGCGCGGCAGGCTCCGGCGACCTCGACCTGACCGTCGACCGGACGGGCGTGAGCATCGTCCAAGGTTCGGCGACCGTCAGCGGCCCGGTGACCGAGCGCGAGATCGCCCTGAGCGAAACGCCGGCGACCCCGCCGGCCGCGGGCAATATCGTCCTGACCGGACCCGGCGGCGCCGTCACCAGCCTTGCCGCCCTCACCGTCGGGTTTGACGAACTGTACCTCGCCGGCGCCTACACGCTCGGCCTGACCGGCGTAACCGATCTGGCCGGCAACACGAACACCAACGACGTCGACGCGTTCGACCTGATCGACGATACGCACCCGTGGATCGTCTCGGCGGCGCCGAGCGGCTTTGTGGGAACCGACGTAACCGAACTGACCGTCGTCTTCAGCGAGCGAATCGACCCGGCCACGCTGGCCGGCGCCCTCTCGCTGCAAACCCCCGGCGGCGCCGTCACGGCCACGTCGGTCGTCGGCCAAGGCGACGGACGAACGTTCGTGGCGACCGTCCCCCTCCAAACGGCCGAAGGCGACTACACCGGCGTGGTCGCGGCGGCCGTTTCGGACTTCGCCGGCAACAGCCTGGCCGGCGAGTACCTTGAACTGATCTACCAGACCGACTTCGAGTCGGGCGCCGACGCAACGTGGAGTACGGCGACGACCACCACCAACGCCACGACGAGCCGATTCCTCGGCCGGTTCTCCAACGGTCAGGCCGTGCTGACGCTGTCGGGGCTGCCGCTGGATCATCAGCGGGCCATCGTCGAAGTCGACGCGATGATCATCGACAGTTGGGACTTCGGCGCCTACGGCTACGATTACTGGGGCTTTGACATCGGCTACGACGGGTCCAAGGAATTCTGGCACATGTACAGCGGCACGCACCCGGACACCTATACGGTCGGGGCCGACGTCACCGGCAACTTCATCGCCGCGGGCTGGGGCGATAGGATCTATCGCAATATCAGCCGCTCGACCGACCACACCGGCGACACGCTGCAAATCCAGTTCACCGACGGCGGCGGCCTTCAGGGCTTGGGCGATGAGAGTTGGGGAATCGACAACGTTCGCGTGTACGTCGAGCGGGTTTCCCAAGGCGACGCCACCTGGAGTTTCAGCATCGATAAGACCGGGCCGACGGTCATCGACGCGATGATCGAACCGGGACGTATCGAAGTCACCTACGACGATCCGGCCGGCATGGACGAAGCCTCGGCCGAGTCGGTGACCAATTACACGCTGGTCGCCAGCGGCGGCGACGGGTCGTTCGCCGAGGGCAACGAGGTCGCGATCGACTTGGCAGGCCGCGTCGGTTCGATGACGCTCAGCGGAAGCGTCCTGACGATGGCGTTCAACACCCCCCTTCCCGACGAAGCGTACCGCCTGACGATCGACGGCGACTCGACCGTGACCGACGCCGTCGGCAACCCCCTCAACGGCGGGTACGACGAGATTCGCCAACTGACGCTGGACGCCGCCGACGCGACCGTCTCGCTCGACCTCCAGGCCGACAGCGATTCGGGCGTTTCCGATAGCGACGACCTCACCAACATCGCGGCTCCGACGTTCGACGTCACCGTCAGCGAAGCCGGTCTGATTCGCATGGACTTCGACGGCGACGGGTCGACCGACGAGATTCTCAGCGTCGCCGCCGCCGGGTCCTACGCGATGACCGCCGGTTCGCCGCTGGCCGACGGCCCGACCGCCGCGGCTGTCACGTTCGACAGCGTCACCGACGACCCGATCGCAACATCGCTGACGATCACCGTCGACACCGACGGCCCTCGCGGCGCAGCCATCGGCTCCCAGGAAATCGCACCGTGGACGAGTTGGTCGTTCGCCTTCAGCGAGCCCATCGTGGTCGCGTCGCTCGATCTGGCCGACATCGGCTTCACCGCCCCCGGCGGCGCCGACCTCAGCGGCGATCTGCTGACCGTCGTCGGCGACGGGATCGACTTCACCGTAACCTTCGCCCCGCAGGTGACGCCGGGCGATTACCTCTTCGACATCGGCCCCGGCGCGACCGACCTGGCCGGCAACGCGATGAACCAGGACGCCGATGCGACCAACGGCGAACCCGGCGACGACGTCATGGCCGTCACCGTCGGCCTGCTGGCCGACAACACGCCCCCGCGGATTATCGACCAGACGCCCGACGGCCCGGTCAACGACGCCGTCTCGACCGTTCGCGTAACGTTCGGCGACCTGATCGACGCCGACAGCTTCACCGGCGCCGACGTAACAATCACGACACCGACCGGCGTCATCGACCCGGCCGCGATTACCGTACTGCCGGTCGGGTCGGGGGAGTTGGATTACACCACGCTCGATTTCGCCGCCCACCACAACATGCGATGGCAGAGCACCGGCGGCATGGGCGGCTTGCCGGTCGGTGAGACCACCTTCGGCGGCGTGCCGTTCTCGATCCCGACCGTCGGCAATAACACCTGGAGCGCCAACGGCGGCCCGGTCGACATCGACGTATCGGTCGGCGTTTTCGGCGCCGACGTCGTCCACACGCTGATCAACACCATATGGGGCGTAACCGGGACCAACGCTTTTGTCGAGTTCTTCGGTTCCGACGGCGCCTACTACCGCAAGGACCTGTACGGCAACGCCGACATCCGCGATTACAACCACAACGGATGGACCAATACCATCAACAACACGACCACCACGATGGTGTGGTCGTACAGCGGCATCAGCAAGCGGATCGACAAGCAGGCGATCGACCTGCCGGACGACTTCCTCGATGAAACGCTCGAAACCATCCGCTTCTCCGATCGCGGCGGCAGCAACTACCAGCGGATCGCCTTGTACGGCGCCACCGTCGGCGCTCAGCAGGCGGCCTCGGGCGAGGCGGCGTTCATGGTCAGCTTCCCCGCCCAGAGCGACGAAGGCGCCTATCAGATCGAGATCGGCCCCGACGTTCAGGACCTCTCCGGCAACGACATGGCGCCTTACGCCGGTTCGTTCGGAATCGACACGACCGGCCCGCAGATCGTCAACGCCGCCCCGGCCATGCTGACCGACGTGGCGCTCGATCACCTCGACGTTACCTTCGACAGCGCCATCGACGCCGGCGAGTTTACCGCCGCTGACGTGCACCTGACCGGCCCGGCCGGGGCCGTCTCGCCGGTGACCGTCGCGCAAATCTCGACGCTGATCTACCGCATCACGTTCGCCGCCCAAACCGCACCGGGCGATTACGCCTTCACCATCGGCCCCGACATCCTCGACGCCGCCGGCAACGCGATGGACCAGAACGCCGACGGAACCGCCGGCGACCCGATCGACGACGTGTTCGCCCACACCGTCAGCATCAACGATAACTTCGGGCCTCACATCGCGGCCCTGACGCCCGTGCGCGCCGTCGGCGGCGACGTGTCGGTCCTGCGGCTGCGGTTCTCCGAAACCATCGACCCCGCCACGTTCGGCGCCGACGATGTGCAGGTCGTCACCCCCGCCGGCGCGATCGACCCGGCCGATATCACCATCGCACAGGTCGACGCGACGACCTTCGACGTGACAATCCCAACCCAGGCCGCCGAGGGACGCTACGAAGTCACCATCGGCCCCGACGTGACCGACACGTTCGGCAACCCCATGGTCGGCGGCGACCGGGGGTACTCGACGATCCTGGTCTTCGAACCTTCCGGCACCGACGGAGCCGTACTGCCCCAGAGCTACGGCGATAACGTCACCATCTCGCCCCAGGAGAACTTCCTGTACGCCACCGGCGCCGATGGCCCCTACACGCCCAACATCACGGTCAGCTACGGGCCGACATCCGCCGAGGTCCGCAGAGGCCTGGCCGGGTTCGGCGATCTGCTGGACGTGATCTACCGGGCGGGGTCGGCCGGCGTGCTGGAGGTCACCTTCAGCGCCGCCGCCGGCGAATGGGTCGCACTCCATGGCTTCGACCTCGCCGCTGTCGGCGGCGACTACGTCATCAACGGCGTCGAAATCGTCAACGAACACGGCGCCCCGCTGTTCGCCGTCAATCGCGTCATCGTCGAGGGCGACTCCGACGGCATGCTGCACACGCACATCCACCTCGGCGACGGGATCATCGGCCAATCGCTCACCCTTCGGATCGACGCGGCCAACCTCGGCGACGACGGCGACCGGATCGGTCTCGACAACATCGAGTTCAGCCAGGTGGGCGCGATCGCCGCACCGTCGGCGCCGTTCGTCAGCGGCTTCGAAATCGATCGCACCGGGCCGGCCGTCACGGCCATGGCCCCCGAAGGGCCGACGCCGCGGATCGTCGACTATGTGGACGTTACCTTCGATACGCCGATCGCAGCGGGCGGATTCACGCTCGCCGACGTCACGATCGCCGGTCCCCAAGGCCCCGTCGCGGCCGCCGCGATCGACCACGTTGTGGCCAACACCTACCGGGTGAGCTTCCCCGCTCAAAGCGCCAACGGCCTCTACACCGTCACCGTCGGCCCCGACGTGACCGACCCGCTCGGCAACCCGATGGCCGCGGCGTTCAGTGGCCAATTCGACCTGCAACTGCCCAACCTGACCGTCGCGTCGGTCGGCTACGACTCGACGGGCGCGTTCGGGGCTCCTGTCGACGTGACCTGGACCGTCGAGAACGTCAACGCCGCCGGAGGCAGCACCACCACTTGGGGCGACCGGATCTACTTCAGCACCGACCCCGTCTTGGACGCCGGCGACGAGCTGCTGGCCGCCATCGACGTTACCGACCAACTGCCCCTGACCCCGACCGGCTCGTACACGTTGACCGAAACCGTCCTGCCGCCGCTGCGGGCGGATCTGCTCGACGGGCAGTACTACTTCATCGTCGTCACCGACGCCGGCGCCGAGCAGGCCGAAACCGACGAGGCCGACAACACCGCTACGGGCTCCGCGATCACGCTGAGCACGCCGCCGACGCCGAACCTGACCGTGACCGACATCGTCGCCCCGGCCGCCGCCGACGCCGGCGAAACGGTCACCATTCAGTGGACCGTCGCCAACCTCGGGACCGCCGACATCGCGGGCATCTGGGAAGATCGAATCTCCCTGGCGATCGACCCGTCCGGGACGGGTTTGACGCACATGATCACGCTGCCGTACAGCGGCGAACTGGCCGCCGGCGCCAGCGTCGTGCGAAACGTCTCGATCACGCTTCCGGCGACGATCGACGCCGACCGCTGGGTCGTCGTGACCACCGACGTATCGAACTTGATCAATGAGCACGCCGACGAAGACGATAACGTCGCCGTCGACGACGCGATGATCGACGTGAGCTACCCCGCGCTGCCCGACCTAGTGGTCGAGTCGATCACGCTTTCGGCCGACCCGCAGTCCGGGCAGGCGATGACCCTCGACTGGACCGTCCGCAACATCGGCCAGGCCGGCGCCCCTATCGACTGGACCGATCGGATCATCGTCGCCAACACGACGACCGGCGCGCAATTGCCGGCTCGCAGCATCACCGTCGATGACGGTGGAACCCTCGCCCCCGGCGGAACCGTCTCAGGAACCACGACCTTCACGCTCCCCGACGGCCCCGACGGCGTCGGCGCCCTTCGCGTGACCGTCGCCACCGATCACGGCGACGCCGTCTTCGAAGTGAACGCCGCCGGGACCGGCGAATCGAACAACGCCCTGGCCGTCGACGGCGAATCGACCGCCGGGCCGGTGGCCGACCTGTCGCTGACCGGAATCGACCTGCCGACCCATGACGTCTGGTCGGGCCGATCGGTCGTACTGGGATGGACCGTGACCAACGATGGCGCCAAGACGGCCGCCAGTTCATGGACCGACCGCGTCGTCCTTCGCCCCGACGGCACCTACGGCCCCGCCGACATCCACCTCGACGACATCACGCGGCCGACCTCTCTGGCGACCGGCGCATCCTACGACCGGGTCTCGACGTTCAACGTCCCCGCCGACATCAGCGGCCTGTACCGCATCATCGTCACCACCAACCAGAACCACGGGCAGTACGAAGACGACTACGCCGACAACACCGTCATCAGCGACACGTTCGTGATCCATCGCACCCCCGAGCCCGACCTCGTGATCAACGAGGTGGTCGCCCCGACCGTCGACGTCCTCGCCGGCGGAATCGCCCACGTGCAGTGGACGGTGACCAACGTCGGAACCGGTTCGACCAACGCCCCGTATTGGTACGACCGGGTGTACCTCTCGGCCAACCAAACGCTGGACGGAGCCGACATCCGCCTGACGCCCGACGTGGTGAACCCCCGAGCGCTGGGCGCCGCCGAAGGCTACGTTCAGGGCGTCGACTTCACGGTCCCGGCCGAAACGGTCGGCGAGTACTACGTGATCGTCAGGACCGACGTTACCGGCAAGATGGCCGAACTGAACGAAAGCAACAACATCGCCGTCAGCGACACCACCTTCGACGTGCTGCCCGTCCAGCCCGCCCAGGTCGACGTGATCGACGTCGGCGTGTTCCCGGCCAACCTGTGGCCCGGGGACCAGGTCAACGTATCGTGGAAGGTGACCAACACCGGCGAAGTGGCCACCGGGCCGGAGAGCTTCGACTTCGCCATCGTGCTGTCCCAAGACAGCCAACTCGACCAGGGCGTCGACCGGGTCCTGCGGTTCCACGTCGAGCGAATCTCGATCAACCTCCAGCCCGGCGACGTCAGCGGGATGCTGTCGACGACGGTGAACCTGCCGACCGATCTGGACCATGAAAGCGACTGGCACATCATCGTCTGGCCCGACCCGCCGCAATGGGCCGACTTCGACCGCAGCCCCGCCGCGGCCATGATCGACGTGCAGCAGCCGGTGCCGTCGGACTTGGAAGTGATGGACCTGCTGGTCAACCCGACCGGCGTGGCGGGCATGTACACCCGGGTGTCCTGGACGGTTCGCAACGCACTGTCGCAGCCGACACGGGTGAGCAACTGGAACGATCGCATCACGCTCTCGCGCGATGACGACATCGCCACCGCCGCCGACAATATCATCCTGGGCGACTACACCCATCACGGGGCGCTGGGTTTCCAAGAGCAATACGTCCGCACCGTGGATATCAGGCTGCCGGTGACGCTGAGCGGGACGTACTACGCCTTCGTCGAAACCAACGTCAACGATCGCGTACTGGAAACCGGCTTCACCGATAATAACATCCTGGGCGCGCCGACGCCCATCGTCATCGACAACGCCCCGCCGGACCTGACGGTGACGGGCGCGGTGTTCGCCGTCGCCGACGGCGGCGATTCGATCGAGGCGGGGTCGGCCCTCAGCGTCGCGTGGTCGGTCCGCAACGTCGGAGCGGGCCTGGCGCCCAACCCGACGTGGACCAGCGACGTGATCCTCTCGGCCGACCAGACCCTCGACGCCGGCGACCTCGTGCTGTCGACGGTTCAGCATGTCACCAGCGGGTTGGGGGTCGGGTCCCAAATCGGAGCCGCGACGACCGTGACGATTCCGCTGTCGTGGACTTACGCGTCGGCGTACGTATTCATCCGGACCGACGCCGACTACGAAGTCTTCGAGACCAACGAAAGCAACAACACCGCCGCGGCGACGTTCGTCGGCGACGGCGGCCCCGGCACTGGCGGACCGGTCGTTATCATCCCGCCGGCGAACCTGCGCGTCATCAGCGTTAACGCCGACACCGCCCCTGGAGCGGCCACATTCGACGTATCGTGGACCGTCCACAACTACGGCGGCGCCACCGAGGCCAACGCCTGGATCGACCACGTGTACGTCTCGACCGACGCATTCTTCGACCCCGCCGACGACGCCCTGGTCGCCGAGGTCGCCCGCAGTTCCGCTCTCGGCCACGACGGGCGGTACATCGTCTCGCGATCGGGACTGTCTCTGCCGGTCGGCCTGATCGGCACGGCGTACATCTTCGTCAAGACCGACGCGACCGATCCGGACTTCGTCGCCGAGTCGAACGAGACCGACAACGTCGGCTCCGACCCCATCAACAACGTCGTGACCGTCGACCCCGGCGGCCCCGTAGGCGTGGCCAACCTGATCGTCTCGGACGTGGACGCCGCGGCTGCGGCGTTCTCGGGGCAACTGACGACGGTATCGTGGACCGTCGCCAATATCGGCGACGCCGACACGATCGGCTCCCGGTGGCGCGATTCGGTCTACCTGTCGCTGGACCAGTTCTTCGACGGCTCCGAAGACCTCTTCGTCGGCTCGCTCAATCACTCCAGTACGCTGGCCGCCGGCGGGTCGTACGCCGCGTCGATGGACGTTCGGATCCCGCGCGGGATGACCGGGCCGTACTACGTGCTGATTCGCACCGACAGCGGCTACGCCGTCCCCGAATCCAACAACAACGACAACATCACCGGCGACGGGCAGGCGACTTTCGTAGAGCTGACGCCCCTGGCCGACCTGGCCGTCGACGCCGGATCCATCGCAGCTCCGGCCGCGGCCATCATCGGCGACAGCGTTCGGATCGACTGGACGGTCGATAACCTCCAGGGCGAAGCGGTCGGCTCCTGGTCGGACGCCGTGTACCTGTCGCTGGATCAGGATTGGGATATCGACGATATCAAGATCGGCGAAGTCCGCGCCTCCGGACCCATCGCCGACGGCGGCGACTACGACGCCTCGCTGACGACGCAACTGCCGGGGATGCTGCCCGGCGAGTACTACGTGATTGTGACCACCGACCTCCGCGACGAGCAGCGCGAGGCCGGCGGCGGCCAAGCCAACAACGCCTCGGTCAGCGCCGGGCAAATCAGCGTCGACGCCCAGGAAATCTTCCCCGGCGTACCGATCCAAGGCGCTCTGGGCCTCGGCGAGGGCCGCTACTTCAAGATCAGCCTCACCGCCGGCCAGACGCTGCAACTGGCGTTGGACTCGGCGTCGGTCAACGGCGTGAATGAACTCTTCCTCCTGGCCGGCGACGTCGCAGGCCGCGGCCAGTTCGATTACGCCAACGCCAACGCCCTCGAACCCGACCCGGTCATCCTGGCTCCGATCGAGCAGACCGGCGAGTACTACATTCTCGCCTATGCGACCAACGTATCGGGGACGCCGAGCTTCACGCTGACCGCTACGCTGCTGCCGTTCACGCTGTTCGGCGTAGAACCGGCCGACGTCGGGCAGACCGGCCCGTTCACGCTGAAGATCACCGGCGCCCAGTTCGACGACACGACGCATTTCGAGCTTGTCGGCCCCACCGGCCAAATCGCCTACGCACATGACGTGCTCGTGACCGACTCGACAGCCGCGTATGTCACGTTCAACCTCGACGGTCGGCCGGGCGGCTCCTGGTCGCTTCGCGGCCGCCTCGGCGACGGCGCCACGGCGGAATTGGGCGATGCAATCGATGTGACCACCGGGCACGGCTCCGACCTGCGTAGCCGAATCACCGGCCCCGGCGTGGTTCGCCCGAACCGGCTGAACGCCTTCACGCTACATTACGAAAACGCCGGCGACGTCGACGCCGCTCCGCCGCTGCTGGTCTTGGTGAGCAACACGGGCACGCCGTTCGGCCTCACCCAAGACGGCATGACCGCCGGGGCGCCGATCTTCGTACTCGGCACACCCGGCGACGGGCCGCTGGATCGGTTCCGGCCGGGCAGTTCGTACCGCCTCAGCGGGTTCTTCCAGTCCAGCACCGCGAGCCTCCACTTCGACGCCGACGTCGTCTCCGCCGACAGCAGCGCTCCGATCACCGATTGGAACGTAATCGAACAGGCCGTCCGCCCCGGCGGGCTCGATGACGATCAGTGGGGGCCGTTCTGGCTGCAGATTCAGCCCCGCATCGGCGACACCTGGGGCGAGTTAGTCCGGATGCTCAACCGAATGCAGATCGACGTATCGACCCCCGGGGATCCGATTCACGAGGTTCGTGAACTGTTCGCCGCGGTGTTCGACTTCGACGCCATGTACACCCCGACCGGCTCGATCAACGGCCGGCTGTTCGATTCGGACTCCCAGGCCGCGATGGCCGGCGTCGAGATCCGCGTCATCGGTTCGACCGGCGTTCTGGCCGGGCGCGCCGTCACCGACGCCGGCGGGCGGTTCACCTTCGGGTACCTGCTCGACGACACCTACAACATCACCGTGAACTACCCCCACGTGCTCGACCAGGATCGCAACGGCTTGGCCGACCCCGACCCGATCAGCGTCCTGATCGCCGATGCGACCGACGTAACCGATCTGACCGTGTTCGCGCTGGAGACCGAGGAACCCGAACCGGCCGAACACGACCAGTTGCCGGCGATCACCATGGACGGCGCCGGGAACACGCACATGGCGTGGGTCCGCGGGACGGAGATTTGGCACGCGTGGTTCGACGGCGACGACTGGCTGGACTCCGGGCCGATCCCCGGCGCTTTCGGCGACGATGTCCGCATCGAGGCCGCCGATAATCTCATCGACGGCAACGGCTCCGGGCTGATCGTCCTGTGGCAGGCCGGTCAGGCCAACGAGGCCGAACTGCAGTACGCCGCGGGCGTCGATTCCGACGGCGACGGCGCCTACGAATGGTCAGCGCCGGTGGCGATCACCAACGACGGCGTCTTCGACAACGCCCCGGCGATGATCGTAACCGACGCCGGCGAGGTGGTCGTGGTGTACCAGAAGTCCGACTTCGACACCGCCGACGACACCGACCTGTACTACGACGTACTGAGCCTCGACGCCGACGATCTTCAGTTCGACGCCGGCGCCGACGTTCCGCAATTCATTCTGTTGACCCACCTGACCGACCCGGCCTTGGCCGGGACCGACGGCGCCGGCGACTCGCTGTTGCTGATGAGCGCCCCTTCTGAAGGCGGAGTCGGGTTCAGCGTCAATCTCGGCGGCGGCACGAGTATCAGCATCCCCGGTTGGGTCCCCATCATCGGCGGCGGCAGCGGTTTGAGCATCAGCGGAACCATCCCCGGAACCGCCAACAAATGCACCGCGTCGGCCGGCGGATCGCTGGGCGGTTCGATCAGCGTCCTCGGCGGCCTCGTCGAGCTCAGCGCGTCGGGCTCGGGGTCGGGGTCGTGGAACAAGAACGATCAGACCAACTCGTGGGAGTTCAGCTCGGGGAACCTCACCGGCTCCGCCGGCGTGGGCATCAGCATTCCGATCCTGGTCATTCCGATCCCGCAGATTCTCGGCTACGCCAAGGTCAGCGTCGGCGGCAGCGCCAACGGACAGGTGCAGGCGAACTGGGACTCGTCGCATCCCTTCGGCGGCCCGGCGGCTTCGACGACGTCGACGATGACCTATAGTGTGAGCGTCTCGGGCGAGATCGCGGCGGTCCTCGGCCTGCTGGCCAGCGCCAAGATCACCGGCTCCGGCGTGGTCTCCAGCAGCACCACCCACAACGTCAAGAAGGTCGACACCGCCAAGCTCACCCTCACCGTCGAGGCCACGCTGCTGTCGTTCATTAAGTTCGAGAAGCCATGGGAATGGATCCTCGCCGAAGACTGCACGCCTCTCGACGGCGCGCCCGCCGACGGATGGTCGTCCATCATCGCCGCCGCGGCCGAAGGTTCGGGCGCCTACGTCCTGGCCGACGGGACCTACGTCACCATCCAGCCTGTCGTGGGAACCGGCGCCGTCTACGGCGACAACTCGATCCTGGCCGACATCTCCGGCGACCTGTTCAACGACGGCCCCGCCGACTTGGCCGCCGCCCCCGATGGATCGACGTTGGCCGCGTGGGCCAAGGACGACGACCCCTCGGGCGGGACGTTCGGGTCGGTCGTGACGAGCCGATACGCCGCGGGCGTGTGGTCGCCGCTTGAGACGATCCCCGCCACCGACGGGTACAATTCCGAAGTGCAGGCCGAATACGACGTGTTCGGCAATCTGGTCGTCGCCTTCCGTCACGCCGATATGAGCGGCGTCGACCTGACCAGCACCGCCCAGGAGGCCTTCGACGCCGTCGCGGCCGGCCGGCTGACCTACGCGGTCAAGACCGCATCGGGCTGGACCGACCCCGCCGACGAACTGGCCCTCGGCGACGATGATCGTCACATCTCCCTCGGCGCCGGAGCCGACGGCGAACTGGTGCTGTCGTGGGTAAACGTCTTTGAAGGCCGCGAGCGCCTCATGGCGTCGGTGTGGGACGGCGCTGCATGGTCGGAGCCGCGGATTCTGGCCGACGGGGAGATCGGCGACTTCGCCTCGGCCGCCGAGATCGGCGCGACCGATCGCACGGTGGTCTTCTGGGTGCAGGATGTCGGAGCCGGAGCCGCGGCGGACGTGGGAATCCAGTACGTCCACCTCGACGCCGACGGTCGCTGGTCGGCGGCTCAAGACTTCGATCCCAATGCCGGATTCGATTTCTTCGCCAACGTAACCGTAGCCCAAACCGGCGGCGCGACGGCCGTGGCCGAAAGCGGGGCGAACGATCACGTGTCGGTTGTCCTGACCGGGCCGCCGATGGCCGATGTGTACGTTGACGTGCTGACCGGAAGCCAGCTCCACACCGTCGGCGCCGATACGCTGACCTTCACCGCGGCCAACTGGAACCAGCCGCAGATCGTTACGATCTCGGCGGTGGACGACACCATCGTCGAAGGCCGCCACGAAGGGCTCATCGAGTTCAACGTCACCAGTCTCGACGCCCGATACGATAACACGCCGATCGACGCGATCGACGTGGGCGTTACCGACAACGACAAGGGCCGCGTCCAGATCTCCGTCGCCGGCGGACTGAACATCTCCGAAGACGGCCTGACCGGCGTCTACCAGATCGTCCTGCTGGATCAGCCGGACACGAACGTCACCGTAACGGTGCGGCCTGATCATGAATCCACGGCCACGGCCTCGCAGATTCCGATCACCTTCACCCCGACCGACTGGAACACGCCCCGATTCGTCACCGTCGGTGCGGTCGACGACATCCACGTCGAAGGCGTGCACACCAGCGTGATCCGCCACTCGACGACGACGACCGATCCGATGTACGCCGGCGTTCCCATCGCCGACGCCGTGGCCGTCATCACCGATAACGACCAGGGCCGCATCCTGATCGACCACGGCGTTTCGGTCAATGAGGCCGGCGGGACCGGCTCGTACAACATCCGCCTGTCGCACCAGCCCAGCGGAACGGTGCGAATCACCGCCGGCGCCGGCGAGCAAACCGATATCGTCGCGTACGACTCGCTGGTCTTCACCCCCGAGAACTGGGATCAGTGGCGAACAATCACCATCGCCGCCGTCGACGATGATATCGACGAAGCGAACCCGCACCACGGGCTCATCCGCCACACGGCCTTCAGTTCCGACCCGATGTACAACGCCGTAATCATCAACCAGATCCCCACCGTCTGGGACGACGACACCGCCGGCGTCGTCATCCGCCACACCGGCGGCGACACCACCGTCGAAGAAGCCGGCCCCGGCGATTCGTACGAAGTGTTCCTCACCAGCGAGCCGACCGCCGCGGTCGTGATCGATATCACTCCCGACAACGAGACGTTCGCCTCGCCGCAGCGACTGGTGTTCACGCCGTCCAGTTGGAGCACGCCGCGATCGGTGAACGTTGAGGCGGTGGACGACCTCGACCTCGAAGGCCCGCACAGCAGCTATATTCAGCACGCGATGACCAGCGACGACCCCGCCTACAACGGAGGGGGCGGCGGGCTGGTGGCCGCCGTGATCGATAACGAGGAAGGCGTGCCGGGCGTGGCGATTTCCACCGACGGACGAGTCGACGTTCAGGAGGAAGGTCACGACGACGAGTACAGGATCTGGCTGACCGGCAAACCGGCCTACACCGTCACCGTCAACCTGTACCCGACCGAAGGCGAGGTGAGCGCGTCGCCTTCGTCGGTCAGCTTCAACGAGAGCAACTGGGACCAGCCGCAGATCATCACCGTTACCGCCAACGCCGACGGCGACGACGACGAGGGCCTGCATTTCGACTTCATCGAACACGAGGTCAGCAGCGGCGATCCGCGCTACACCGACATGACCGGCCGAACGGTGCGGGTCTACGTCCACGACGTCGTCACCATCGAAGGCGGAGCGAACTGCTTCTCCGCCTCGGCCGGCTCCAGCGCCGGGGCCATAGGCGGCCCGCCGGCCACCGAGAAATGCAAGGACGATGATCCGCCGTACGAGCCCCCGGTCATTCGCCCCTCCGACCCCAACGACATCCTCGGCCCCGACGGCTACGGCGAGGAGCGGTGGGTGTCGACCGGCGAGATCATGCCCTACACGATCCGCTTCGAGAACCAGCCGACGGCGACGGCGACGGCCCAGCAGGTGGTGATTACCCAGCAGTTGGACCCGGACCTTGACTGGCGTACGTTCCAACTCGGCGACTTCGGCTGGGGCGATCATATCTTCCAGAACGCCGGCGGCAGGCCCACCTACTCCGCCCGGATCGATCTAACCGACTCGGAGGGCTTCTACGTCGACGTCATCGCCAGCATCAACGTGTTCACCGGCGAGGTGCAGTGGATCCTCACCACCATCGACCCGGCGACCGGCGAGCAACCCGTCGACGCCAGGGTCGGCTTCCTGCCGATCAATGACGACACCGGCGCCGGCGAAGGGTTCGTCCGCTACACGATCTACGCCAACCCCGAAGCCGCGACGCGGGACATCGTCGACGCCGAGGCCGGCATCGTGTTCGACACCGAGGAAGCGATCGACACGCCGCCGATCTTCAACGCCATCGATAACGACGCCCCCGTCACCAAGGTCGATTCGCTGCCGGATCTGATCGACGACGGCGCCCCGTTCACCGTCTCCTGGGCCGCCGACGACGGCGACGGATCGGGCCTGGCGTCGGTCGATGTGTACGTCTCACGCAACGGCGCGCCGTACACGCTGTGGCTGGCGGACGCCCCGGGGACCGAGTCGGTCTTCACCGCCGCCCCCGGTCGGCATCAGTACGCCTTCTATACCGTCGGCGCCGACCACGTGGGCAATATCGAAGCCGCGCCGGTCAAGGCCGACGCGACGACCACCGTCGGAGCCAACAACGCCCCGGTCGTCACGATGGCCACTCCCATCGGCGCCCAAGAGGGCGAACCGATCTCGCTGCCGGGGTTCTTCCTCGACGAGGACTTCGGCGATTCGTGGACGGCCACTGTCGACTACGGCGACGGCGACGGGGCCATACCGCTGGCCCTCGACGGCCACAACTTCATGCTGAACTACACCTACCCCGACGACGGCCCCCGGACCCTCACCGTCAGCGTCACCGACGCCGCCGGCGAGACCGGCCTCCGGACACGGGCGTTCGACGTGGCCAACGCCGCTCCCACCATCGACTCCCTTGGCGGCGACGCCGAAATCGGAGCCGGGGCGCCGGCCGCCTTCTCCGCAACCGCCGGCGATCCGGCCGCCGCGGCCGACCCGCTGACCTTCACGTGGGACTTCGGCGACGGGACCGGCCCGGTCAGCGGCGTCGACCTCACCCACGTCAACCACACCTACCTGACGCCCGATGACTATACCGTCACGCTGACCGTCAGCGACGGCGACGGCGGCCAAGCGAACGCGTCGTGGGCCGTCACGGTCACCCCCGTCACGCCGCCAGTCGTCGAATCGGTGACCGTCGACGACGGCTCCGGCCAGCGATCGATGGTCCGCACGATCACCGTCGTGTTCGACGCCCCCGTCACGCTCGGGGCCGACGCGATCACCATCACCGACGAATCCGGCGCCGCCGTCGACGTCACCGTGACCAACGAATCCGGCGACCGGATGACCTACGTGGCGACGGTCACCGACGATAACCTCCTCGGCGGGTCGCTCGCCGACGGCCACTACCGGCTCACCGTCGCCGCTGACGGCGTCGCCGGTCCGGGGGCCATGGCGATGACCGACGACCACGTCGTCGAGTTCCACCGCCTGTTCGGCGACGTCGACGGCGACCGCGACGTCGATCGCGGCGACTACATCCAGATCCGAAACACGCTCGGCCTCAGCGAGGGCCAGGCGGGTTTCCGAAGTGAATACGATTACGACGCCGACGGGACCGTCGATATCCTCGACGTCGTCCAGATCCGATCGCGACTCAATACGCACCTTTCCGAACCCCAATGGTTGCCGGCCGCCGGCGAGCAGGGTCCGGCCTCGCAGCCGCAGGTGGTGGAGATCCTGGTCAACGACGGGTCCGAACAGCGATCGAGGGTCACCCACCTCATCGTCGCGTTCGACAAGATCATCATCCCCGACGCCGCGGCGTTCGTGCTCACCGACACCGCCGGCGACCGCATCGACACGACCGTGAGCAATCCCAGCGGCGACCGGCGAACGTTCATCCTGACCGTGACCGGCCCCGATGGGACCGGCGGATCGCTCGCCGACGGCCAGTACACTCTCACCGTCCGTCGCGAACTGCTGACCGACGCCGCCGGAATCTCGTTGACCGGCGCCGACGAACATAAATCGTTCCACCGCCTCTATGGCGACACCGACGGCGACCGCGATGTCGATTTGCTCGATTTCGGCGCCATGAAGCAATCGTTCGGCGCTCTCCGCGGCTCGCCGACGTTCGACGCCTCGCTCGACCACGACGGCAACGGAGTCATCGACTTGGACGATTTCGTCCAACTGTCGCAGAGATTCAATAAGCGCTTGCCATAAATCCAGTTCCGTGGTAGTATGGAGCCGTTGGTGGACAATCGGCCGCCAACGGCTTCAAACGTTACGTGATTGTTGTTTAGTGCGTAACACTCGTTGTTCAGCGTTCTAGTGATTGAGGAGGAGGATACAATGAAGTTAGCAGCATCCATATGCCTATGCTTGGCGGCTTTGGGCGCCGTCATTCCGAGTCCGGCCTTGGGTTTCGTGGAGGTTCCGGTTTTCAGCTACGTGCCCGACCAACCCACCTTCACCGCCGCGGCCGGCGAGTCGGTGACCGTTACGATCTTCCTCGATGAGATCGTCTACCCGGGCCAGTCGTCGGTACTGCTGGACCAGCACGGGCTGTTCAGCGTCGATTTCACTATCGAGTTGGCCTGCGCCGGCGCCGACCCCGCCGACATCGCCCTGCTGGAGGTCAACCCGGAGTTCAACGGCGTTGTGACCACCTTCCCCGACCCGATCGTCATCGCCGACCGTGACCTGTTCGAGACCGAAGGCGTAGCCGCGATCGTCATCGACGTCGACACCGTCCGCGTGCCTCTGGCGACGTTCACCCTCACCGCCGGCGATATCGTGGGCGAGACGACATGCTTCAGCATCGTCAACTACGAGAACCCCCAAAGCCCCGGCCTCGACCAGAACACTTACACCTGGGACGACACGAATGCGTCCTTCCCGCTCGACGAAAGCATCGCCCCAGGCGGCTTCAGCCTCACCGTCATCCCCGAGCCGGCCACCATGACCCTCCTCGCCCTCGGCGGCCTGATGGCCCTCCGCCGGCGGAAATAACGCCTGCAATATAGTCCTATGCAGCACGACGAAGGCCCCGTTTCGCGACGAGGCCTTTGTCATGCGCCTTCGACCCTATCGCTACCCCCTTTGACTGCCCGTTGCAATCGTCTGCCGACCGTGTTAGAGTCCCGGGAATTTGTTGCAGTGGATGTACGCGCATAGAGCAGCACACAGGAGCACGCAGGCGAGCCATGCCAAAACGAACCGATCTGGAAACCATCATGCTCATCGGCTCAGGCCCGATCGTTATCGGCCAGGGCTGTGAATTCGACTACTCTGGTACGCAGGCGTGTAAGTCGTTGCGGGAAGAGGGCTACCGCATTGTACTGATCAACTCCAACCCGGCGACGATCATGACCGATCCGGAGTTCGCCGATCGCACGTATATCGAACCGATCACCCCCGAAGCGGTCGCCAAGATCATCGCCAAAGAACGCCCCGACGCTCTGCTGCCGACGCTGGGCGGCCAGACGGGTCTCAATACGGCCGCGGCTGTGTACGATAACGGCGTCCTCGACGCGTATAACGTCGAGATGATCGGCGCCACGCGCGACGTCATCCACAAGGCCGAAGACCGCACGGAATTCAAGAACGCCATGCTGCGGATCGGCCTGGACGTTCCCCAAAGCGGCGTGGCCCACTCGATGGACGATGCCCGTGCGATTATGGCCGAGATCGGCCTTCCGCTGTGCATCCGGCCGGCGTACACCCTCGGCGGCACCGGCGGCGGGTTCGCCTTCAACGTCAAAGAGTACGAAACCATCGTCCAGCGCGGGCTCGACGCCTCGATCGTCACCGAGGTGCTGATCGAGAAGAGCATTCTGGGCTGGAAGGAATACGAGCTGGAAGTGATGCGCGACACCGCCGACAACGTGGTGATCGTCTGCACAATCGAAAACGTCGACGCCATGGGCGTGCACACCGGCGACAGCATCACCGTCGCCCCCGCCCAGACGCTGACCGACAAGGAATATCAACTGATGCGGGACGCCTCGATCGCGATCATGCGAGAGATCGGCGTCGAAACCGGCGGGTCGAACGTGCAGTTCGGCGTCGAACCGAAGACCGGGCGGATGATCGTGGTCGAGATGAACCCCCGGGTGAGCCGCTCGTCGGCCCTGGCCTCCAAGGCCACCGGGTTCCCGATCGCCAAGATCGCCGCCAAACTGGCCGTCGGCTATACGCTCGACGAAATCCCCAACGACATCACCCGCCAGACGCCGGCGTGCTTCGAGCCGACGATCGACTATGTGGTGACCAAGATCCCGCGCTGGACGTTCGAAAAGTTCCCCGAGGCCGACGAGACGCTCACCACGCAGATGAAAAGCGTCGGCGAGGCCATGTCGATCGGGCGGACATTCAAAGAGAGCTTCCAAAAGGGCATACGGTCGATGGAGGTCAAGCGATTCGGCCTCGGCCTCGACGCCAACGACAAGTGGCTCGCCGGTCGACAAGGCGTCGAAGGCGCCGAATGGCCCATCGCCGACGAGAAGCTCCGGCGGAAGCTGCAAGTGCCCTGCCAGGGCCGGATGTACTACATCCGCTACGCCCTGCGAGCCGGCTGGTCGATCGAGAAGATCTACGAAATGACCGGGATCGACCCGTGGTATCTGCAGAACCTCGCCGACCTGATCGGGTTGGAAGAGAAGATTCTGGCCGCCGAAAGCCTCGAAGGACTTTCGGCCGATCTGCTGCGGCAGGCCAAGCAATGGGGCTACAGCGACATCCAGATCGCCACGGCCGTCGGGGCGACCGAGCAGGACGTTCGAGACCGCCGCAAGGCGTTTGGGATCGAGTGCGTGTACAAGCTCGTCGATACCTGTGCCGCGGAGTTCGAAGCGGCCACGCCGTACTACTACTCCACGTACGAGACGCCCATCGTCCGTCCCGACGCCGACGGCGGCTCGTTCGTCGACGATGAGGTCCGCATCTCCGACAAGCCCAAAGTCGTCATCCTCGGCGGCGGCCCCAACCGGATCGGCCAGGGCATCGAGTTCGACTACTGCTGCGTCCACGCGGCCTTCGCGGCCCAGGAACTCGGGTACGAGGCCGTCATGGTCAACTCCAACCCCGAGACCGTCAGCACCGACTACGACACCTCCGACATGCTGTTCTTCGAGCCGCTGACCCACGAGGATGTGCTGAACATCTGCGAACGGCTCAACGGCAAGCCGCTGGGAGAACCCGGCGGACTGCTCAAGGGCGTCATCGTCCAGTTCGGCGGTCAGACGCCGCTGAACCTGGCCAAGGGCCTGGAAGCGGCCGGCGTGCCGATTATCGGCACCAGCCCGGCGTCGATCGACCTGGCCGAGGACCGCGAACAGTTCGACCAAGTTCTGACCGACCTTCAACTGATGCGGCCGGAGAACGGGACGGCGTTCACGGTGGAGCAATCCAAGCGGGTCGCCGAGCGGATCGGGTATCCGGTGCTGGTGCGGCCCAGTTACGTACTGGGCGGGCGGGCGATGGAGATCGTCTCCGACCCAACGCAACTGGCCAACTATATGTCCAAGGCCGTCGACGCCTCCAGCGTGGGGCGCGACCACCCGATTCTGGTCGACAGGTTCCTCGACGGCGCCACGGAAGTGGACGTCGACTGCATCGCCGATTACCCGCCCCTTTCGGCCGGCGGCGACCCGACCGGCGATGTCGAAGGCCGGGCGGTAGTGTGCGGGGTGATGGAGCACATCGAGCAGGCCGGCATTCACTCCGGCGACTCGGCGTGTGCGCTGCCGCCGTTCGCACTGTCGGAGAATGTGATCGCCAAGATCAAGGAAGCCACGCTGGCGATGGCCAAGCGGCTTCGCGTGAACGGACTGATGAACATCCAGTACGCCGTCAAGGACGAGGACGTGTACGTGCTGGAGGTGAACCCCCGGGCCTCGCGTACGGTTCCGTTCGTCTCCAAGGCCACCGGCGTACCGTGGGCGAAGCTGGCCGCCAAGGTAATGGCCGGCGAAACGCTGGACAGTCTGGGTGTCAGCGAGGCGCCGCGACCGAAGCAGACGTCGGTGAAAGAGAGTGTCTTCCCGTTTGCGAAATTCCCCGGGGTCGACGTGATTCTGGGCCCGGAGATGCGATCGACCGGCGAGGTGATGGGCGTGGACATGTCGTTCGGCATGGCCTTCGCCAAGAGCCAGATGGCCGCCGGCGTCACGCTTCCGACGGCCGGAACGGTGTTCCTGTCGGTTCGCGACGCCGACAAGCCCGAGATCGCCGAGATCGCCGGTCAGTTGGCCGAGTTGGGCTTCACGCTGACGGCCACCAACAGCACCTACGAGACCATCGCCGCCGCTGGCGTGGCGGTGAAGCGTCTGAACAAGCTCGCCGAGGGCCGACCCAACGTGGCCGACCTGATCACCAACGGCGAAGTGGGCCTGCTGGTGACCACCCCCACCCGCAAGGGCCACGCGACCGACGAAGGCAAGATCCGATCGCTGGCCGTTTCGCACAACATCCCGCTGATCACCACGATCACGGGCGCCCGAGCCGCCATCGGCGCCATCACGGCCCTGTCGGCCACCGACGACGCATGGGACGTACGGGCGTTGCAGGATTACTTCCCGGACCTGTAACCGAGCCGCCGCGTTTGACGATATGAAAACCGCCGCCAACGGGTAGGGTCCCGATGGCGGCGGTTGTTTCTACTCCCGAACCTTCCGGCCGCGGCTACCTTCGTCGTCGTCTCGCTCGCGGCTTGGCGCCGGTGCTGAGCGGGCTTTCGCAGTGGAACACTTCGGCGCCCTTGACGCGGAAGCGGACGACCTTGGCCCCCTCGTCGGCCAAGAAGACCAAGCCGAACTCGGTGACCACCTTGCGGTGCTGCTTGTACGTATCGATCACAGCCATGATCCCCTGGCCGGGGGTCATGCGGAACTCGGCGAATTCCTCGCGATCGGTAGCAAAGTACAGGTGGCCCATCGGCGTTCCGTTCTCGGACCAATGGACCCAGGCGCCCAGTACGGGCTCTTCACTGCCGTCGGCCATCAGCATCGCCGGCTGAACAGCGGCGCTGGCGAGTATACCGAGGAACATCTCGCTTACCAGGGCGTCGCCTCGGAGTTTGACAATCTTCTTGCCGGTGGGCTGATTGAAGCGTTCCACAACGGTTCCGCCCTGGCCTCGCCCCGAGGCGATCGGCTTAAGAAGCCCCTCGATGGGGCCTTTGATCTCGCCGGAGATCATACGATCGTTATGCGTAACGCCCTTGGCCCGGGCGCCCTCGCGAACGATGTCCACATTCCGCTCGGCGCCCCGGCCGCCCTCGGTTCTGAACAGAAGCGGCAACCGGTCGTTCACCACGGCCTTCCTCGCTCGGAACAACGTCAACGTACCGGAACCCTTGACGTCGACTTCGCCGAAGACTTCCTTTCGGGCCAGCGATCCTGCGGCCGGGGGCATTTGCTCTTCGATCCGCGGCAATGCCGAGTGAGCCACCCGGCGGAACGACATGTGCGCCAGTTTGGCGGGCTTGCCGGCGTCGGTCATCGGCACGCGGAACAGCAAGTCGAGGGTCAGCCAGCTTTTGCCTTTGGGCGCCGGCCGGTTGATCTGAAGCTTGCCGATCGGATCGGTGAATACCCGCCACTCGCCCACGTTGATCATGTACCCAACCGGATACACGCCCTCGCCTTCGGCGGTCGCCAAGCGGAAGTGGGTGCCCATCAGCCGCCACCATCGGTCGGTATCGGCGGCGGCGGCCGCGACGTCGACCCGGACGGCGTACACCATCGAGTCTTCGGCGCCGGAGCCGCGGTAGTCAGGGGCGAACACGCCGAACGTGTCGGTCGGACCCTTACCGGGATACGGAAGGTCGGTCACGTCGCCGACGCTTTGGACCTTGACGTCCGGCGGATGGGCGTCGCTGCGGGCGCCGGGCAGCCGGTTCCGGTTCGCCCACAGTTCCAGGGTAAGATTATCATGGGCTTGTGCGAAACTGCGAGACCCCGACAGCGAGCCCCCCGAAAGAGCCTTGACCACCCCAAGCGTGAAGCCGGGGGTGTTGACCACCAGGCCGGTTGCGGGTTCGAGGTTGTCGTCGTAGGGATCGAAGCCGAGGAAGCCGCGATCGAACGGCATCATCTGCATGGCCACCAGAAGCGTGCCGGTAAGCAGCGCGCCGGTGATCAGGCCGAACGCGGCGCCGCCGGCGCGGTCCACCCACATACTGAGCGTCACGTTGCCGGGCAGGTAATTGTCCACGCAGAAGCGGACAGCGAACAGTGGAATCGCCGTCAGCAAGACCAGGCAGATCGACTCCATGTACGCCGGCTGGTACTGGACCAGCATCGCGGCGACCTGCTCGTAGTAGTTGAAGGCCATCACGGTGCACACCAGCGTGCACAGGGCCATAATCAACGAACTGAACAGGCCGTGGAGGGCCTGGACGAACACGATGGCCAGAATCAGAACAATGATGATGAGGTTTAGCATGGCTTACCCTTGCCCTTTTGCGATCCGCGTGACGCGAATCACTTCCTGTACGCTCGTAACGCCTTCCATAACCAGCCGCAACGCCTGCTCCTGCAGGTACAGCATCTTATTCTTGCGAGCCCCGGCCTTGATCTGCGTGAGGTTGGCGCCCGAAGCGATCAACTTGCGGTAGGCGTCGTCGAACACGAGCAGTTCAAATGCGGCCGTCCGGCCGAAGTACCCGCTGCCCTGGCAGGTCGGGCAAATCATCGGCCTTCCCTTCTCGTCGGTCAGCGGCTTGGAGGGCGGTCGATAGAAATGCTCCACCTTGTCGGCCGGAAGATTCGCCTTGCGGAGCAACTCGGTGTTGGGTTGATACGCCTCGCGACAGGCCGGACACAACTTTCGCACCAGCACCTGGCTGAGCACCGCCTGCAGCGGCTTGACCGCCTTGGGAGCCTCGCCGACGACCTGCACCCACTTGGCCAAGGCCTTGAAACTGTCCCGAGCGTGGATGCCCAGGACGATCTTCTTATCCGAAACGCCGTCGAGCACCCGCTCGGCGACGGTCGCCGTCGGGCAACGATCGATCATCACCACATTGGGATCGCGACGCAACGCCGCGGCGATGACACGGATCTGGTCGTCCTCGCCGTCGTAGGTGTTCTGCGTAACGTTCTCTAAATCAGCCTCGGCCTTGGCCTCGATGGTCATCAGGTGCTGGGTGTAGGCGTCGTGGTCTCGCATCAGCGAATACAGCGTGCTGGTCAGCCCATTGTGCCGCTGGGAGGCCACGATGATGAGCCCGGAGGGGTCGTTGTTGAGTTCTCTCAGCTTGGCCAGCAGATCGTCGGGAATACCCAACTCACCCAGCCGGATGCGGACGGCTTCCTGAACGATCTTCAACTGCATCCGCGGGCCGCTGGTGGTCCCGGCGGCGACGATGTCGATATCCACCTGCTGACCGGCGAGATCCACCGAGATCTTGCCCGTCTGGGGCCGACGCTTCTGCTCGACGTCCATCCCGGCGAGGGTCTTGAGATAGTCCAACATCCGGTCGCCGTCCGGGCGATCCAGCGGGTCGCACTTATTGACAAGCCCGTCGATGACATACCGCAACGCCAGGCCCTCTTTCGATGGCGATACGTCCACTTCGCTGGCCCGGCGCCACATGATATCGTACAGAAGATCCTGCGTTTGGTTGTACACGCGCTTCTCTTGAACGCTGCCGTCGGCGGGGATGACCGCCGGCTGGCCGGCGTGGTCGTACACCTTCAGCCGGGCGACCAGATTAACCGACGCATCCCTGCGGCGCTGGGCGATATTGGCGAACCACTCGGCCGTCAGCACCCGGGCCTCGGGGATGACCTTGCTGTTACGCTGCATCACATACACCGCCCCGACGGCGCAGACAATGACCACGTACACGCCGACCCCGACGATGAACACCGGCGTCAGCAGCATCACCAGCATGCCGAGGACGCCGCCGCCGAAGACGGCCGGCAGCCAGATGGATCTGGGCATCCGCGTCTGGCGGGTGTCTTTGTCCGTCCACACACTGCCCCACAACCAGGGCAACGCCAGAGCGGCCATGACGACGACCTTGACCGGATTGAAGTACCCCCCCATCTCCGGTACATACGTTTGTATCGCGCTCAATAGGTGATTCATACGCTCTCCGAATACCAGCTCATCAGGCCGACGCCGTTGACGTCGGCGCCGTTGTTAGAACCATCTCCGATTACCGACCCAGCAGACCGCCGGCGCCGGAGCTGATGCCCTTCATTCGCATCTTCAGCTCGTCCGGGTTCGGCGACACGGCGTAGGCGACACGGGGATCGATCATCTCGTTCTCGATCAACTCCATCAGCGAGTTGTTGAAATCCTGCATTCCTTCGTTGCCACTGGCGACGATCACGTCGTTCAACTCGCCGTCGCGACCTTCTTCGATGAAGTTCCGCACCACCGGGCTGCTCAACATGATCTCCAACGCCGGAATCACGCCGATGCTCTTATCGATAGACTTCAGTAGTTTCTGGCACACCACCGCGTGCAGGTTGTGCGCCAACGTCTGACGCACCATGTCGCGGTTTTCCGGCTCGAACAGGTCCAACACCCGAGCGATCGTCTGACCGCTGGTCGAAGCGTGAACCGTCCCGAACACGAGGTGACCGGTCTCGGCGGCCTGCAACGCCGCCTGGAACGTCTCCTTGTCTCGCATCTCGCCAATGAGAATCACGTCGGGATCTTCACGCATCAAGTACTTCAACGCGTCCGAGAAATTCGCCACGTCGATGCCGATCTCACGCTGATTGATCAGCGCTTTCTTGTCGGTGTAGATATACTCGATCGGGTCTTCAACCGTCACGATGTGACACGGCCGGCGACAGTTGATGTACTCGAGCATCGAGGCGATCGTGGTGCTCTTGCCGCTGCCGGTAATGCCGGCGACCAGAACCAGGCCCTGATGATGAACACAGATCTTCTCCAACACCGCCGGAAGATGCAGCTGCTCGAAATTCGGGATCTTTCGCGTCACGCGCCTGGCGGCCAGCGATAGCTCGCCCCGCTGACGGAAGATGTTGATACGGAACCGGTCCGAGCCCGGCAGGTCGTGGGCGACATCGATACTGCCGTGCTCTTCGAGGAAGGCCGCCTGCTTGTCGGTGAGCAGTTCCAACGCCATCGCCTCGATCTGCTCGCCGGTCAGCGGCGGGCTCGTCGTCGGAGCCAGGCGAGACGAAACCCGCAAATGCGGCGGGGCGCCGGCCTTCAGATGAAGGTCGGACGCATCGGCGCGGATCGTCGCCTCGAAGTATTTGTTCAGCCGCGGGGCCTTCTTGCGGCCATGCTGGTCGTGCTGGTCGATCGGTTGTGCGTCAAGTTCCGCCATGGGCAATTCCTCACGTACTCACAGTCGCACGGGGACGCCGCGGTCGGCCATGTACTGCTTCACGTCGGCCACGGTGTAGGTCCCGTAGTGAAAAATACTCGCCGCCAGCGCCGCATCGGCTTTGCCGGCCGTTACGACCTCGTACATGTGCTCGGGGCCGCCGGCGCCGCCGCTGGCCACCACGGGGATGGTGACCGCGTCGGCGACTGCACTGGTTATCTCGATATCATACCCGGCTTGGGTGCCGTCGGCATCCATCACGGTCAGAACAATCTCACCGGCGCCGAGTTGCTCGACCTCGCGAGCCCATTCGACTACCTGCAGGCCCGTGGCCAAGCGCCCGCCGTGGATAAACACTTCCCAGAACTCGCGGCCGTCTTTGACGACCCGCTTGGGGTCCATGTTCACCACCGTCGCGCACCGGCCAAACCGGCGAGCCACTTGCGTAACCAGTTTGGGCGTCTTGACGGCCGAGGAGTTAATGCTGACTTTCTCGGCCCCCGCCTGAATCAGTTCCGTGGCGTCGGCGATCTCGCGGATCCCGCCGCCGACGGTGAACGGCATGAAAATCTCCTCGGCCACGCGGCGGACCATATCGAGCGTGATGTCCCGCTCTTCGTGGCTGGCCGTGATATCCAGGAACACCAACTCGTCGGCGCCCTGCTGCTCGTAGGAGCGCGCGACCTCCACCGGATCTCCAGCGTCGCGAAGATTGAGAAAATTCTCGCCCTTCACCACACGACCCAAGTTCACGTCCAGGCAGGGAATAATTCGTTTGGCAAGCATACCTAATCACCCGCAGGTTAGATCAGCTATTCTACCGTCTCGGCGCTCATGAACAAGGGGTTTATTGGAGGCAAATAGGGCTCATGTCGGATTAGCGGGGAGTGGGTCGGACGTGCCGTTACTAGCCCCCCGCAGTGCGGGGGGTCGAAAGACGTGTGAACCCACGATCCACGGATCCAACTGCCGCTTCGGGTCAATCGACATCGAAGTTGCCGCGGGAACACCAGCGGTCCTGCGACCCCCTGCACTGCAGGGGGCTAGTAACGGCAGACCCTTGGCCACGAGCCCCCCCCCCGATAGTCCGTCATGAACCGCACATGAAGGGGCGAACACGGCGAGTACCAAGCATTCAACGCTACTTCACCTGGGCGCGGGTCATCTTGAAATTGCCGAGGCTGTTGATCATGCCGATGAAGCTGATCGGGTCGCCGCCGCCGACGGACAGGGCGACGCGTGCGGCGTCGGCGGCGCCGAGGGAGGCGTCGAGACCCACCCAAACCCCGCCGACGTAAGCCTCGTCCCAGGCATGACCCATGAACCGATTCGTGAGTCCGCCGAAGCTGTCGACATAGGCGACGCCGACCACGACGCGGCACGGTACGCCGGCGGCGCGACACAACGCCGCGGTCAGCACCGCGTGCTCGGAGCAGTCGCCGGCCTTGCCCTTGAGAACGGCCAACGCCGACGCGTAGCCGATAGTCATGTTCTTGTCACTGATGTGTCGGCCAACCCATTTCTCGATCAACTTGGCCGCGGCCATCGCGTCGGAACCGCCGCCGACGATCTTCTTCGCCTGAGCCTTGATCGCCGGATGGTCGCTCTCGATGTACGCATTGGCCAACAGCGCCGCCTGGGCGACCGGATCGGCCCCGAGATACGGCCGCGACCCCTTGGCCGGCGACGGCGTCACGACGGTGACGGTCACCGACCCGTCGGAGGCGACCTTCACCTTCTGGGCGCCGGTGGCGGGCAGGTCCAGCTTGATGTCCTTGCCGACAGGAACCAGCGTATACGTCGCCTCCGTCGCCCTGCGAGGGGCGGCGATCGGCGTCGGAGCCACTACCGACGCGGCGTCCATCGCGTTCAACCGACCGTTGGGGCCAGTGGCGTAAGCCTTGTCGCAGGCGACGATTCGAAGCGGGATGCCCAGCATCTTCATCTCCATCTTCTTGAGCTTGAGGTCCTCATCAACCCAGGCTCTCATGGTGAGGGTTTGGCCGGAGACGGTGGCGTCGATCTTCAGCGGAATCAGCGTCATCACCTGTCCGATCACCGCCATGCTGGTCGGGGCGCCGACGCAAATCTCCGCGGCGATGCCCTGCAGGCTGTCGGGGTAGAATTCGACGATCGAGAACGTGGTCCCGGGCTTGCCCACGTTGGCGCGGTAAGCAAGCTTCTGACCCTCGGGCATCAGCGCGCCCTCGGGATACGGCGTGACGCTGGTGTACGAGGTCCCCATCTGATCGGTGGTCAGGTGGATCTGCCCGTCGCGAATCTCCCCTCGCTTGGTCGAGGCGCCCAGCGGGCCCAGTTGCGACGTATAACGGAATCGCAGCGGGCGACCGTCGGGAGTTTCGACGAACTCGGTTTCGGCGGCGATGCTGATCGCCACGAGGCCGCGATCGAGCGTGATCTGCATCTTCTGGCGATGCGTCACCTCGCCGCCGGCCACCTCGCGCGTATCGACGGTATGGCCGATCTTGACGTCGTTCATGAAGATCGCCGCGTATTCGGTCTCGGCCGTCGCCGCCGCGGCGACACAAAGAACACACGCCAGGACGATGCATCCGAAGCAAGTTCTCATTCTGCGATTCCTTTCGATTCGCCGGTTCCCCATACCGATCAGCGTACCGGCAGGGGTATTTGTTCGCAAGGCGCAAGAGAAAGGACCCGCGTGGGGCCCTGTTCTTCTCGTGCTGGTGTCGCGGCGGGTTCTACAGGCCGTTGGCCTTGGGGGTGAAATCGTCGCTGGTGAACCCGACGTTGAACACGATGTCTTTGTAGATGTACCGCCCGATCAGTTCGCCGTCCCAGTCCCAGGCCTCGATACAGATCGGGATCAGCCGCTCGGTGTCGATGTAGATCTTCGTCCTGTAAGCGGGATAGTCCTTGCCGACCGGCAGCAGCCGCTCCAGAACGACGGTGGGCCGGCCGGAGACATCCATTTGCCCGGCCATGCGAGCGACGAGATCGCCGTTGGCGTCGGCGGTTTCGTACACCTCGATCATTTTCTCCAACCCACGTCGGAAGCCGAACAGCGTAATCGGCTTCAGCGTTTTGGCCATCACGTCCTTGCTGTCGGGCTTGCGTCGAACCGTGCCGATCACGCTGAGCAGACCCTTGGGCCGCAGCAGAATATTCCCGTCGTGTTCGCCCTCGACGAATAGGCAACGATCGCTGATCGGGGCGTTTTTCCGCCATCGCATCGCCACGCTGAACGGCTGGTCCATGAACTTCACGGCAATCTCTTGAGCCCGGCCGGTCTTGCCCTTGATCCGCTCCCGCTTCACGAACGTGCAGGTGTAATCCTGGATCGTCTGTTCGCAGTTGTCCAGGCAGAGTTTCAGCAGGGCGATGTGATCGGTCTTGGCCAGTTCGACCAGTTTGGCGATGTCGGGATGGGCCGGGGCCTCCTCGGCGAACGCCATAGTGGCCAATCCGGCCGACCGGGCCACGCCGGAAGGCTGGGAGCACTGAATGCAGATAAGGGCCAACAACCCCAGGCCCACGGAAAGGCGAATCCACACAGTGGAGGGACTGCGGAACTTCGAGGTACGCATAGCAACTCCTCATCCACGCAAGCCCGGCTGAGCCTTGGCGCGATATCACATACATCGTCGCCGCGGATTCGAGAACTCCATCGCGAATCCCGCCGGTCCCGGCTGAGCATGCCGGGTCACGCATCTGGATATATTCTAGGGAGCGCCCCCTCCGTGGAGCGTACGGCGGGTCAGTATACCATACATTCGCCCAAAACGGGGGCACATAGCCCGCCACAATGGGAATCCCCCGAATCTCGCCCGCACAGTTTGCCACCACCACACTTTCCGACCCACCTTACCTTGACGTTACAACCATGCGCGCCTACACTTCCAGCATGAACCTGATCACGGGCGCGACAGGCCTTCTGGGGTCCCATATCTGTGAACAACTCGTCAAACGCGGGGCTCCGGTCCGCGCGCTTGTGCGGAAGACCTCAGACACGGCATTCCTCCAAACCCTAGGCGTAGAACTAGCTTACGGTGACATCACCCAACCGGAGAGCCTCCCGGCCGCCGTCGAGGGGGTCGATGTGATCTACCACGCCGCCGCCAGAGTGGGCGACTGGGGCCCGTGGGAAGATTTCGTTCGCGTGAGCATCGACGGCACCGCCAACATGCTGGCCGCGGCCAAGATGGCCGACGTAAAGCGTTTTCTGCACGTAAGTTCGATAAGCGCCTACGGTCATCCCGACGGCAAAGGCATGGTGCTGGACGAATCGGCGCCGCTGGGCCAATGTTTGCACAAATGGAGCTACTACAGCCACGCGAAAGTCGCCGCCGAAAGGCTCGTCTGGGCAGAATGGGAAGCGGGGAACCTTCCGGTGACCGTCTGTCGGCCCAGTTGGCTATACGGACCGCGCGACCGGGCGAGCATGCCACGAATCATCAAGGCCCTGAAGGCCGGCAAGGGCAAACTGCTGGGCGGGGGCGTCAACCGGATGAACCTCACCTACGCCGGCAACGAGGCCGAAGGCTGCATCCTGGCCGCCGAACATCCCGACGCCATCGGCGAAGCGTACAACCTGTCCACTGACGGCGTCATCACCCAAGCTGAGTATTTCACGAAGATCGCCGAAGCCGTCGGCGCCAAGCCACCGACCCGCAATGTGCCGTACAAAGTGGCCTACAAGGCCGCGTTCCTGATGGAACTGTTCGGCCACATGTTCGGCCGCGCCCGCCCGCCCCTGGTCACCCGCTACTCCGTCTGGCTCATCGGCCGCCAATGCTTCTTCACCGCCGAAAAAGCCCGCACCCAACTCGGCTGGAAACCCACCGTCGGCTACGACGAAGGCATACGACTGGCCGCGGCCTGGTGCGAAGAGCACGGGGGGGGGTAACGGCGAATACTGAATATCCAACCCGCCACGGCCGGTCTTCGACACGGAATTTCGAATTTCGAAGTGGGCTGTCGCCCATTTGGGCATAACGTTCTGTCACGTCAGGCCCGCAGGGCCGGCAGAATTGTAGCCCGGTCCGTCAGGGCCGGGTGTGGAACCGTCCATCCAATGCCACAAGCCCCTTCAGGGGCGACAGACCGATCCGGTGCCCATCCTCTGGGCCAAAAGTCCTTGGCTCGGACGAACCACGCCTGAGATCATCTGACATCCGCCCGAAGGATCTGCGCCTTATTCGGGGGCCAGTAGGTGAAGACTGCGACCCCCACGAGTGACGATGCGTGCGACGGGCCCGTCAATCGCGAGTCCCTGGAGACGTCGACATTGTCGCCGATGAAGAAATACTCTTCATCCCCCAGCACAATCGTCTGTCCATCACGATAGCTGAGGAAGTCCCTTGGTGAACCCGGGAGAGCCGCGCGGCAGCGACCGGCAAGAACCGCCGGAGGCGAGACGGGCTGATCATTAATGTAGACCCCGCCCCGATCGAATCGTAAACGCTCCCCCGGAAGTCCGATCAGCCGTTTGCAGAAAATCGCTGATTGCGGGCCGTCAACATGGTAGGCCACAATGTCCCATCGCTGGGGCTGAATGACCTTGCTGACGACGAATCGGTCGCCGGTCTCTATCGTCGGCGACATGTCCTGGGTGGGAAACCTGAATGCATCGAGGAGATAAGGCCTGACGCCAAACAAGACCGCTCCGACAAAAATCAGATTCGCCGCAATCGACGCGCCCAATGGAACAAGCGATCGCTTGGCCGACAATGCGAATATCCGTTGCAGGACGTAGACAGTAGCGATCAACTGCACAAGCAGGATCACAACCGTCAAGCCTACCCCCGAAGCCGCCGGGGCCAACCATGCGTCAATCATCAAGCACGCAACATTGATAGCCAGAAGAGATACAACGGCAAGCAGGCCGAAGCCAAGCCGCCCTCGCAAAGAGCCAACGGCCCGGGCTGTTCGAGCCATCAGCCACGCGATCGCTAATTGCCACAGAACGAGCGTCACAATCATAATGCACAAGGTAATCACGGCGGTCTCCCGGTTGAGGTGACGTTACATTCCAATTTGCTCCGCACGAGCAGTCGCAAGGCCCCAAAGCTCCAGTTCCGCACCCGTGCTGAACCAACCATTATGGCTTCTTCGCCGTGCGGGTCAAGGCACACCCTTGGCCGTATACACAAACGGGCTCGCGATCGAAGATGACCGCGAGCCCGCTTGGATTGACCGATATACGGAAACCTACACGTCGTTCTTCTGCTTGCCGCGAGGCATGGCGATGACGCCGGTGCGGGCCATCTCTTTGATGCCGTAGGAGCGGGCGAGGTCAATGAAGGCTTCGAGTTTCTCTTCGGTTCCGGCCAGTTCGACCAGAACGCTCGCCGGCGCCACGTCCACCACGCGGCCGCGGAAGAGGTTGGCCAGTTCCAGCACCTCGCTTCGCGACCCGGCCGGGGCGTGAACGCGAATGAGCATCAGGTCGCGCTGAACGTAGTCGACGCCTCTGAAGTCGCGAACCTTCAGCACGGCGATGATCTTCGCCAACTGCTTGCGGATCTGCTCCAGCGTCCGATCGTCGGCGGTCACCACGATGGTCATCCGGCTGACGTCCGAGGTCTCGGTGCGGCCGACGACGAGCGAATCGATATTGAACCCGCGAGCGGCGAACATGCCCGCCACGTGGGCCAAGACGCCCGGCTCGTTCTGAACCAGAGCGGTAATCACATGCTTGTTCTGCTTGGTTTCCATACTCGTATCTCCCATCGATAGCGTCGGGGCGGCCCGATGTCAGGCCAGCCGTCCGAGGTCCATTTCGTGAAGGCTCTTCCCCGAGGCGACCATCGGGTACACGTTCTCTTCGGGCTCGGTGTGAACGTCCATCACCACCGGCCCGGGGGTCTTGAGCATTTCGGCGATCGCGTCGGCCAACTCGCCTCGCTCGGTCACCGTCATGCCCGCGGCGCCGAACGCACGAGCGATTGCCGCCAGATCGGGGCACGGATGCGTCGACGCCGAATAGCGACGGCCGTAGAACATCTCCTGCCACTGGCGAACCATGCCCAGGTAGCCGTTGTTCAGCACGATCACCTTGACGGGGATCTCGTACTCCACCGCCGTGATCACTTCCTGCATCGTCATCGAGAAGCTGCCGTCGCCGTCGATATCGATCACCGTCGCGTCCGGACACGCCACCTGGGCGCCGATCGCCGCCGGCAGGCCGAAGCCCATCGTGCCGAGCCCGCCGGAGGTGATAATCTGCCGCGGCCGGCGAAACTTGTAGAACTGGGCCGCCCACATCTGGTGCTGACCCACGCCGGTGGCGACGATCGCATTGTGGTCGGTCATCTCACCAACCGTCTCGATCACCTCCTGCGGCTTGATCTTGCCGACGGCCTCATACCTGAACGGATACCGCTTCTTCCAATCAGCGACCTTGGCCAGCCACGGCGACCGGTCGGGCGCCTCGATGAACTCCAGCATCCTGGCGAGAACATCCTTGGCGTCGCCGACAACGGGGATGTCGACCCGGACGTTCTTGGAGATGCTCGTCGGGTCGATATCAATATGGATGATCTTCGCCTTAGGCGCGAACGTCTCCACCACGCCGGTCACGCGATCGTCGAACCGGGCGCCGACCGAGACCAGGCAGTCGCAGTCCTGGACGGCGTAATTGGCCGCGGCGGATCCGTGCATGCCGAGCATCCGCAGGCAGAGGGGGTTGGCTTCGTCCACGGCGCCCAGACCCAGCAGCGTCGTGGTCGCCGGCAGTTTGCCCTTGGCCATCACGGCCCGCAGTTCATCGGCCGCACCGGAGATAATGACGCCGCCGCCGACGTAAAGAACCGGGCGTTTGGCCTTGTTGATGGCGTCGGCCGCGGCCTGGATCTGCCGCAGGTGGCCTTCGAGGCGGGGCTGGTACCCCGGCAGACGCATCGCAAGGTCGGCCGGCTCCTCCAGCTTGTTCACCGTCGCGTCCACGGCGATATCGACCAGCACCGGCCCGGGACGGCCCGTGCGAGCGATGTAAAACGCCTCGCGCGTCACGCGGCCGAGATCGCGAACGTCCTTCACCAGCACGTTGTGCTTGGTCACCGGACGCGTGATGCCGGTCATGTCGGCTTCCTGGAACGCGTCGTTGCCGATCAGCGTGCTGCGGACCTGCCCGGTGAAGGCGACCATCGGCACGCTGTCCATGTGGGCGTTGGCCAGCCCGGTCACGAGGTTGCAGGCGCCGGGGCCGCTGGTGGCCAGCACCACGCCGGTCTTGCCGGTGGCGCGGGCGTAGCCGTCGGCCATGTGAATGGCGCCCTGCTCGTGCCGGGTCAGCAGGAACCGGATGGGGCTGTCATACAGGCTGTCGAAAATCGGCAACACCACACCGCCGGGGTAGCCGAACATCACTTCAACGCCCTCGTCCTTGAGCGTCTCGTGGAAAATATCCGCGCCGCTCATGCCGACGAATTTGTCGCTGGCGTCCTGGTCCATCGTCTTACTCCTCTTCTCACGTCGCGCCGCACCATCGGGTGCGGGGTCAAATGTTATTGGTCCTAAGGGTACACAGTAGGCGAACAACCGCAAGCGAATCGCCCCTCGATCTTTGGTGGGGATTCCGACCGCAGGCGGCGGTGGAGTGGCGGCCGCACACTCGATTGGGAGCGGGCGACCTAGAGTACAACGACCAGAATTACAGAGACGGCCTCGGCGCACAGAGCCCGCGACGATGCGTTCGGCATCGAAATCACCCGGCCCAAGTTGGCATGCTGCTCATTCAAGTACGCGTCTCCTGCATCGTTGCAGTGGCTTACTGTACTCTATCGGCGTTTGTTTTGTCAAGCTGGACTACCACGAATTCTGCGACACCACCCTCGCCCGCCCGGCCACCCGGTCGTCCAGGCGCCCGGCGATGGCGACGGCGGCGTCGAGGTCGTCGGCCGCGATGAACAGCGCGCTGCCGCTGCCGGTCATCCGCACGGCCTCGCCGGTCGCGGCGGTCGCGGCGTCGACCCATTCGGCGATCCGGCCGCACACGCGACACGCCGGGGCGTATAGATCGTTCACCGTCGCATCGGCCCACTCGCTCGCCGGCCGCGTCGCGAATGCCGAAACGTCCAGCGGGGCCAGGGCCGACGGGGCAGCGTCGTCGAAGGCGCGATAGACCGCTGCGGTCGGGCTGTGCACGGGGGGCGTAATCAGCACCGCACAGAACGGGCGTATCGTCGCGGCGTCCAGAATCTCACCCCGCCCCCGCATCCGCGCCGCCGGCGGACCCAACGTCAGCGGCACGTCGCTTCCCAGTTCGGCCGCCATCGCCGCCAGCGGCCCCTCGGCCACGCCACAGTCCCAGAGCTCGTTGAGCACCCCCAACGTAACGGCCGCGTCGGCCGACCCGCCCCCCAGACCGGCGCCGGCGGGAATCCGCTTCCGCAGGACGATATCCACCCCCGCCCCGCCGGCCGCCCGCGCCTGCATCGCCGTCGCCGCCCGCACCACCAGGTTGTCAGCGACCGGCCCGATCGACGCATCGTCGCAGGTGAGCCTCACCCGCCCATCGTCGCGCGCCATGAACTCCAACTCGTCATACAGCGTCACCTTCACCACCAGCGAGTCCAACGGATGGAATCCATCGTCCCGCACCGGCCCCACGCGCAGCGCCAAGTTCAGCTTCGCCGGCGCCCGCACAAGCAGCCGCCCGTCGCCCAGCGGTTCGGTCGCCGCCCGCGGCCGGCACACCGGCGCCGTTGCATTCTCATCACGACCATCGCTCATCGTCGGCTCTCCGTCCATCGCCATATCAGGGTATCGACTCGGCCCCCTCGCGACCACTGGTTTTCCCACGCGCCGGCGGCTGTGAGGTGATCGACGACGCCATGTGCGCCACACGAATCTGCGACAGAACAGGGGTTTGCGCCTCAGCGAAATGTGGTAAAATGGTCATTGTATCTCAGGCGAGATGTGCGACCTGAACCCGCGATGGGTCACGTCCTCAACTCCTCATCTATGTGCTGTGCCGCTACTGGTGACCATGGCTACTCAGCCTGACCAGGGCGGCCCTTCGGAGGAAAGCTCGATGAAATCTGTGTCAAATGTGTCCCTGATCGTATTAATCGTTGGAACCTGCGTTCTCGGCTCCACTTACGAGGCTTCGGCGACCAACGTCATCACCTACCGTCCCGGCCCCGGCGCCAATGACGGTTCCGACCAAGGCGCGCTGGACGGCGGCAAAGATACCTGGGCCTTCCAGGTGGAGCCCAACGCCAACAAGGGCGATACGCCGGCCCATCCCACCTGGAAGAGCACCTGCAACCCTTGGACCACACAGAGCTTCTTCCAGTTCGATATCTCGACCCTCCCGGACTACGAGGACGTGATCCGCGTCGAATGGGTCACCCAGCAGAAGATCACCCGCGGCTACGGCTGGGACTACCCGATCCCCAACCCGACCCTCGATCTGTTCCCCATCCTGGCGCCCTGGAGCGAAACCGACCTCACCTGGAACACCCGGCCGCTCGTGGATCCGACAGCCGCGGCGTCGAGCATGTTGATGTTCTCGAACGTCAGCGGTGGCGACGATTATACCTTCTTCGAAGGCGAAGTCGCATTTGACATCACCGACTTGTACACCCTCTGGAAAGCCGGCCTGCCCAATAACGGCGTGATGATCGAGCGGCGCGAAGATTGGTGCGAAGACGCCATCGGACACCTGATCTACTCCTCCGACAACGAGGATATCTCCCTGCGTCCGGCCCTGCGTATCACCACCGCCGGCGGCGGCGTCCCGGCGCCCGTACCCGAGCCGATGACGATAACCGCAATGATGGCCGGCATCGGCGGCATCGGCGCCTACATCCGCCGCAGACGCATCGCGTAGCACGATCTCGGACACGAACGCGTACTCAAGAGGCGGCGGCAGGACTCCAACGGGTTCCGCCGCCGCCTTTGTGTTCTGCCGGCTGGCAATACGGCTCGCTACTCCTTCGCCCCATCCGCTTCCACCACCCGCGGCGGCCGCGGCCCGGCCGACGCGACGGGGGGGGGAGGGGGTGAAGGGGACTGGCTCCGAAGCGGAAGCCGAAGCGCCAGCGAAGGCCGTAGCGAAGGCGCCTGTACCCGGCCCAAGAGGGGACGACGATGGGAGGAGATGCGGAGGGGGCACGAGGCCAAAGGGCGGCGATGCGACACCTGCTACGGGTACAGGCACTTCGCTTTGGCCTTCGCTACCGCTACGGCCGCCGCTGCAGAGCCAGTCCCCTGCGCGGGAGCTGAGCTGCGCCTACGCGGCATAGCTGTGCAGGCCGGCGAAGATGCGGGACAGATTCACCCACAGCAGCGTGATGAGAATCGCTCCCATGGCGACCAGAACGATGGCCGCGTTCGCTCGGGATCGGCGGACGCCGTAGACGGCGCGGAAGTGAAAGTAGAACACGAAGGCGAGCCACGATACCAGCGACCACAGTTCTTTGGGATCCCAATTCCACCAGTCGCCCCAAGCCAGCTTGCCCCAGACCGCTCCCAGCAGCAGGCCCGCCGTCAACAGGGGAAAGCCCAGGCACACCAAGCGGTACGCGGCCACTTCGCGACCGACCCCACCGGCCGCGGCCGGCGAGTCGCCGACGAACAACCGCCCCGCCGCCTGAACCGAAGCCTTGGCGAGGATCATGTACGCCAGCAGGTAACTGGTCACGTGCGGCGCGAACAGCCACGATTGCAGCGCCGGCGGCAACAGTCGAGGCTCGGCGCTGAAGACGAACCCGGCCGGGAACAGCAGCAGAGCCCCCACCATCGCGTCGGCTCCGTATCCGCCCACCGCCAGAAATCTCCGGCAGAACATCGCGATCGGCCAACTGAGCGCGCCCATCACCACAAAGATCTCGTACATATTCTGCATCGGGACGTGCCCCGACTCGACCCACCTGACGGCGATCGCGGCCGCGGCGGCCAGGAAGCCAATCGCATGCAGGCGGCGCCCCCAGCGATCACGATGGGTCCAGGCCAGAACCGCCGAGAGCAGATAGGCGCCCATGGCCAAGTAGATCAACGCGCCCTGCAATGTGAACTTCACCGCCATCGCCACACGCTCTCCAAATCCCGGAGTTCTTCCCTACCGGATGTGTTACTCTTTCTTCTTGTCGCGTTCACCGATTTCGACGATATCGGCCATACGTTCGATAATGGGCAGTTGCTGGGTGCAGGCCGTTTCGCACGCGCCGCAGCCGGTGCAGCCGGCGGCCGTGTCGGCCGGGACGTTCCAGTGCCACTTCAGCCGACCCATAAGCGTATTCTCGTCGGCGAGAATCTTCTGGTTGTAGGCGTCCATGAGCTTGGGGATTTCCAAGCCCGCCGGGCACGGCAGGCAGTAGCCGCAGCCGGTGCAGAGGCCCTCGAAGCTTTCGGTGATCTTCTCTTTGATCGACTCGACGTGAGCGGCCGGGTAGGGCTGGAAGTTCTCGACCGCCGCGACCGCCGCGTCGACGTGCTCGAAGGTGGTGAAGCCGACCAGGGCGGCGGTAATCGCCGGCTGGGACACATTGAATCGTATGGCGGCCGAGACCACGTCGGGGTCGTCGCGGCCGCGAATGAAGTCGAAGCGACCGGCGTTGGCGGGGATCACGCCTCCGCCGAGGGGGTTCATCGTAACGACCCCGAGCCCGGCGGCGTGTGCGGCGTCGACGGCCTTCTGGCGATAGGGGAAGTTAATCGCACAGTAGCCCAGCGTAACGCCCTCGAAGATACCTTCGTCGATCATGCCGGAGATCAGGTCGCCGGTCATATGCGAGCTGAACACCAGGTGATTGATCAGTCCTTCTTCCTTGGCCTTCTGGGCCGCGGCGACGGCCCCGCCGGCCTTGCGCCGGCCCCACTGCTCGGGCTTGACGATGCACCAGATGTGGAAGAAGTCGATCGTGTCGACGCCGAGCCTCTCCAGCGACCTCTCCAGCGATTTGCGAAGATCGTCGCCGTCGGAGGCCATGCACTTGGTGGAGGTGTAGAATGTCCCCGGCGTCATCTGACGCACCGCGGCTCCGAAGATCTCTTCGCTCTTATCGGCGCAGTAGCCCGGGGCGGTGTCGAAGTAGTTGACCCCCTTGTTGTAGGCGTGCAGCACGACGGCCGCGTTGGAGTCGATGTCCTCGGGGTTGGCGAAACGCATCCCTCCGCAAGCGAGGGCGGAGATCTTCTTGCCGGTATTTCCATACGTCTTGAACAGCATAAGAATCGTCCTTCGTTGGTGGTCGGTTCACGTCGTGGCCGCGACGGGTCAGTATACCACCGCCGGCGCCCCGGGCCAAGAGAGCCGGAAGGTCCGCTATAGCGATTTACATGTTGTTGACCGTATCGAGGATGCGCCGGACGATCGTCTCGGTCGCCGGCGTAGCGATCCGGCGGGCGCTGTCGCGAAGTCGGGCCAGTTCGTCGGGTTGGCCCAGCAAGCGAACGACCTCATCGACGGTCGCCGCGGCCGATCCGCCCATCATCGCGGCGTGGTTATCGCACAACCATCGGGCGTTGGCGGCCTCCTGACCGGGCACGGGCGTCAGCAGCACCATGGGGGCGCCGGCGGTGACGCACTCGCTGGTAGTCATGCCGCCGCTCTTGGTGACGACGAGGTCGGAGAGGTTGACGAGTTCGTGGACTCGGTCGGTGAAGCCGATCGGCCGCAGTTGGGGGTCGTCGCCGGCCGCCTCGGGGCGACGAGCCAATCGGCCGAGCAACTTCTTGTTGGCGCCCCCAAGCACCAGCACGCGGACCTCCGGCGCCCTGCCGCACAGGTCGACGGCCAGGCGTTGAACGCTCCCGCAGGTGAAGTCGACCCCGCCGCTGACCAGAACCGTCGGCCGGCCGGGCGGGAGGTTCCAGTCGCGACGGGCGGCGGTTTCGTCGATCGGCCCTAGCCACTTCGGATGCACCGGAATGCCGGTCATCTCGATGCGATCGTCGTCGACGCCGAAGTCCCGCAGCCGCTGGCGGGCCATTTCGGCGCAGATGAAGTAACGCTCCACCCCCTCGGCCGCCCACACGCGATGCAGATCGTGGTCGGTCACCACCACCATCTGGCGAAGGTCGGCGCCGCGATCGATCATCCGACCGATCATCGGCGGGGGCAAAAAGTGCGTACTCACCACCAGCGCCGGTTGGCGATCGGCCAGCCATCCCATGAACCGGCGGACGGCGACTCGCTCCAGCCACAGGCGAAGTCGCTCCGAGACGGTTCGCTTCGGTCCCCGGGGCCGATCACTCAGCCGGTAGCCGAGCCCGTAGCACGCCGGCGCCAGCGAAACCGTCTTGGCGTACCCCCCGGCGTAGCACAGGCGAAACAGCGGGTTGGCCATGGGCAGGAAGTCGACATACTCGGCCCGAAGGGAGGGATCGGCCGCTTCAAGGCCGGCCAGCAGGGCCATGGCCGCTTGATTGTGCCCGGCCCCCACCCCGCCGGTGGCCAGAATCACGCGAGGACGTTTTGTTTGGGCAGTGCACATCCGCAACAGTGTTACGCGACGGCGATGAAGTTTCAAGCCCCCGCCGGTCTTCGACGATCGGGAGGAAGCTCCACATCCCCGAAAAATCTCCTACCGCGTCGCCGCTTCCAGGGCGGTCAGCGCAGCGAGATGTTCGCTCGCCAGGCGCCGCCACGGATTGGCCGGGGCCGATTGCACGCGTTTGAAATAGACCTCCGGCCGCTTCAAGATGCGATTGAACTCGCCGCCGGTGTCCATATTCATCGCCAGCGACCCCAGGACGAAATTCGCCTCGATCCCGGCGTCGGAGCCGGGCTCTTCGGCCAGCCCGACCAGCAACAGGACGCGATCGCGACGAATCGGCTCGTGGAGGAAAACTTCCAGGCGAAAATTATCTTCCAGCGGGCTTCGCAGGTAGATCTCGCGGAGTTTCTCAAACCGAGCGTACAGGTCGCCCCGGGCGTACCGCCGCCGGTCCACCCCGAGATACGCACGGAACGCTTCGGTGGCGAACACCTCGGTCCCCACGTCGTTGCGATCGATCAGCCAGCGAAGCCGATCGGTCTCCTCGGCGACCTTCCGCAAATACGCTCGCGATGGAACCTCCGGATGCGGGACGAACAGATGCTCCCACGGCGTATCGGAGCGAACCTGAGGCACAGCCGCGTGGATGTCGGCGAGCAATTCGGCGGCGATATTCAGATGCTGACGCATTTCCTCGGTCCGACTGTCGCAGCCGGCGAGGTGCGCCAGACGCCGATGGGCGATCGCGGCGCAGGGATCGGTGGGATGCTCGCGAACCAGCCGGCGCCAGGTGTCGGCCGAAGCGGTCTGGGGGAATTCGTCGTAATAGATCGCACGAGGCTCCTCGACCGTTCGCAGCACCACCTGCGTATCCAGGGCCACGCCCTTGATCCACAGCACCGCCGGCCGACGACTGCTACGGGGATATCGGCGGAGGAAGTCGTCGCACGCGCCGGCCAACGCGGCCTTTCGCCGCTGCAACGCCTCTTCGGCTCGCTGCTGCTCCCAGAGCGTGGCCTGCAAGCTTCGGCTCCCCGCCTCACGCTGGAACGACTCGTGCGCGAAGACGGTCTCCGAAGGCGTCAAGGCCCCGCTCAGCAGGCCGAAGGCCAACTCGTCGGCGCCCACCTGCCGGTAAAACAGCCAGACCGGCGATGCGACCAGAATCGTCACCACCGGCCAGATTACGCCGGGGCGGTAGTGAACCCAGTGAGCGATCAGCAACACGAGCCCGGCGGCGACGATCGACCCGACCAGCGCCACGGCCAGCGGCATGTACATCACCAACTGCTGCATCGGCGGCAGCACCATGTCCGACGGACGGGCGACATACAGATACACCCCCACCGGAATCAATCCCGCCAGCACCGCCAGCGGGGGGTTCCGCCGACGCAACGGAGTCGCGGCCACCAACACGCAACCGGCCGCCACCACCAGCGTAAGCATCGGCGAATGGGCCAGCACCGCCACGCACACCAGAAACAGGGCGCAGAACCGCGAATGATAGAGACACGCGATCAGCAACGGCGCCACCACCAGGACGGTCAACAGCAAGCCAATCACCAAGATCATCCACGGATGGCTCAGCACGCTCAGGGGTTCGGCAAGCATCTCGACCAGCGGACGGTTGATCGACCGATGGTAGCCGGCCGCCGTCTTGCTGAACCACTCCCCGCTGCTGATGTAATGAAGGAACGCCGCGGCGAACGCGTACGCGATCAGGTTCAGGCTCAGGAAGATGGCCGCCCTGACCCGGCTGACATGACGCAGCAAAGGCCCGCGGGGATAATCGTCCCCACGCGGATCGGCCGGTTTGCCGGTGCGACCGCTCACGGGCGAACTCCTGTATGAACGCCAACCGTCCCGGCGGCCAATCGTCTCGCCTGCCGAACGTCGACAAAGCCCGCCTCGGACATCAGCCGAGCGAGCCGCTCAAATGTCATGTACGTATCCACGCTTGCTGACAGATACTTATACCCGCCGGAGCGGTCCCCTGAAAGCATTCGTCCCACTAGGGGAATCACCCTAAGAATGATCCACCGCACGACCGCCCCGACCATCGGCCCCGCCGGGGGTGCGAACTCCAATACGACGATGCGCCCGCCGGGGCGTAGAACGCGATACATTTCGGCCAAGCCGTCCGCCGCCGAGGCGAGGTTCCGCAGACCGAACCCGATCGAGACCACGTCGAAGGTCCGATCGTCCAAGGGCAAGTTCAGGGCGTCGGCCTCGACCCAATCGATAGCGGACCCGGCGTATTTCTCTCGCGCCACGGCCAGCATCTCGGGGGCGAAATCGACACCCACAACGCGTCCGGCGCCCATCGCAACGAATTGCCCGGCCAAGGCTCCGGTCCCGCACGCCACGTCGAGAACGTCGGCCCCCTCGCAAGGACCGACAGCCACCGCCGCCGCCCGGCGCCACGCGCGGTCGCGACCGACGGCGAGAATCCGGTTCACCCGGTCGTACCGACGCGCAATCCGGCCGAACGTAGCCTTCACCCGTGCGGCCTTATCCGGAGCCGCGTGAGGATTCTCCAGCACCTCCGGCGTCCAGATCTCGCCCTCGTCATGTTCTCCGACCGGTCCAATCATCCCCGTATCTTACCCGAAACCAATCCATTCTCGAACGCATTTGCCCAGCCCGACGTACGGGACTGGTCGCCAGCGCAGGGGACTGGCTCCGAAGCGTCTCGCCGCAGCGCCAGCAAAGGCAAAAGCGAAGGCGCCTGTACCCGAAGCGGACGCCGTCCATGTATTGAACGGGTACAGGACGCCAGCGCAGGGGACTGGCTCCGAAGCGTCTCGCCGCAGCGCCAGCGAAGGCGAAAGCGAAGGCGCCTGTACCCGAAGCGGATGCCGCACATGTATTGAACGGGTACAGGACGCCAGCGCAGGGGACTGGCTCCGAAGCGTCTC
>CBDVCA010000004.1:0-51497 GCA_965372365.1 uncultured bacterium | reverse complement strand
CGCCCCCTAACGCCCCAAGCCCCGATAGGGGCGACACCCCGTGGCCATACGGTCTGTGTGTCGCCCCTATCGGGGCTTGTATCGGGGGGGGGGTACATTACGATTCCCGGCCCTTACGGACCGAGCTACAAGTCTTTCGCCCCTAACGGGGCTGGCCGGCTGAAAGAAAAGGCTTATGTCGGATCAGCGGGGAGTGGGTCGGATGCGTGCTTGCCGTTACTAGCCCCCCGCAGTGCGGGGGGTCGAAAGGCGTATGAACCCACGATCCATGGATCCAACTGCCGCTTCGGGACAATCGACATCGAAGCTACCACGGGAACGCCATCGGTCCAGCGACCCCCTGCACTGCAGGGGGCTAGTAACGGCAGACCCATGACCCAAAAAAGGCGGGCCGTCCAATGGACGGCCCGCCTTGAAGTCACAACGTGGTTACCAGGTCAGCATCATTTCGTAGCGAGCGTAGGTGGCGACATCGTTACGGTCCTTGGTGTAGTAGTCGCCCGGCAGGAACACTTCGCCGGTGACCGTGCTGGCCATGTGCTTGTTGTGGGTGACCTTCCACTGAGCGGTGAACAGGTTGCCGCGAAGGCAGCCGTCGTCGCTGAAGCCCGTGCCATTGCCATCGTCATCCACCAGAGGCTGGTTGTTGTTATCGGCGAACAGAATGTGCCAATCCAACAGGACAACCGAGGCGTCCCAAGGCTTCAGGTCGACGCCCAGGTTGAAGCGGTGGAAGTTGGTCATCGCGCCCTTGGGGCCTTCGAGGGAGTCGGTGCCGCCTTGGAGAATGTTACTGAACGACGGGTAGCGACCCCAGAGAATGTCGAAGCCCTGCTCGGGATCCTTGTCGCCTGAGCGATACTCATACCCGGCGTGGACGGTGGTGTCGAGCGAATCTTTCAGCAGGTAGCTCAACTCGGTCGACATGCCGAACTGCGGGCAGATATTCGCATCGGTGCCGTCCTCGCGCTCTTTCTTGCCGAACTGAAAGGCGCCTTCGGCGTTGTACTTCATGTTGTCGCTGAGGTCCCCAGCCATGCGGCTGCCGAAGGTGTACAGGTCGCCGGTGTTGTTACTGGTCATCGGCTCTTCACGATGGGCATAGATGAAGTACCCTTCGAGCGTCGTGTTCTCACGCGACGTGTTGGTCGCATACAGAATAACGCCCGACTCGTCGTTGTTGTCGAGCAGTTTATCGTCGGTAGCCGAGCCGTTGAGCGGCTTGAGGTACTGGTCGCGAGCGGCGCCGTTGGCCACCAGAACGGCCTCGAGCTTCGTGTCGTAGTCGGCGAGGTCGTAGGCCACGCGGATGGCGTCGAAGTAGATCGTCCGCGAGCCGTCCAGGGGCGTCCCTTCGAAGACGAGCCAGCCATTGCCGAGCCGCATGTTCTGACGACCGATGGTGGCCGACAGCGGGATGTCGCCGATGTTCGTCAGCTTCACGTACAACTCGTCGAACGGCACATCCGAACTGGGGGTCGATTCGGCGTGATTCGGCTGGCAGAAGACGAACCACTCCCAGACCAGGCGGGCGCCGATCTCGACGCTCTCGACCGGCTTGATCTTCACACCCAAACGCGTGCGATAACGCTGGAACAACTTCTCGCTGTTGGGCCGATCGCCCTTGGCTACCGCGTGCCGGTCCAGGTTGGTGTTGCCGCCATACGTGACCCGCAAACGCTGATCGAGCGTGAAGCTGAACCACTCGCCAACGACGTCATGCACCGACTCCTTGGCGTTACAGATGCCGCAGAATTCCGTCGGTGTCGCTTCGGTCTCATGGGGGGCCTGAGCTGTCGCCTGGGAAGCCCCAACCAAGCCCAGCGTCATAGCACCCGCCGCCAAAACCAATGTCCAAGTCCATTTGTTCATTCGATTACTCCTTCATCCGTCGCTCAAACTCTCAGAGCCAACCTGAGATCTTCCAAGTTATTGTCACCAAGTGCATCGGCTAGACCGATCCAAACACTTCAGAGATTTATGTAAAACCCAATTCAGGGTGCAAGACCTCTACTGCTTTGACGCGAAGCACTTGTCCAGATGCTCCTGTTCGGGAGCCTTCGTGATCAAGCTGACAACGATCAGAACCGCCAAGCTCAGCGGCAACGCCACGACGATGGGATCAACGACGTACCAGTCGCCCGACGTCGGAACCGCCTTGGCGTCCACAAGCAGCGAATGCTTGTCGAACAGGGCTTTGCAGACGCCCAACGCCCGGGCTTCTTTGTCTTTGATGAACAGCAGCCAGAAGGCCGTTACGACGAACCCCGTAACCATCGAGGCCTTGGCCGCGGCGCGGGTCACGCCCTTGCAGAACAGCCCCCCGAGGAAGGTCGGCAGGAACGCCGACGCACATAGCCCGAAGAAGATCGCCGTCGCACGGGCGATGAAATACCCGCCGCGAGCGTTGAGACTGAACAGCACGGCGATGATGATTCCGACGATGATTCCGATCCGGGTGATCAGAACGCTGCCACCTCGAGAGCCGGTTATCTGCTCGTACACATCGCGACCGATACTGGTTCCCAACGCGTGAAACTGGCTCGATAGCGTACTCATGGCCGCGGCCAGCAGGGCCAGCAGGAACACCAGGCCGAACCAACCGGGCATGGCCCGGGTGATGAAGGTCGGGATGATCGAGTCGGTGTTGAATTCCCAATCGCCCTTCTTGTTTGTGATCAGCGCCCGCATGTATGAATTGGCCTTCGGTTTGACGGTCACGCGACCGTCATCGAAGTCGGCCACCTTCTCGGCCATGGGAAGCAGGATCGAGGCCGGGATGAGCATTTGCCCTTCGCCAGGCTTGGTCTTGTCGCCGAGCGGCAGAACCTTTGGCGTCGCCAAGCCCTTTCCGACAATGAAATTATATCCATTGGCGACGATATCGACATCCGCTTCGCCATCGCCGGTGGTATCGATGTGCCACAGGCGGGCCGGAAGTTTCTTCACCAGGTCACGTTCGTTCTTGGCGATGACCCACGCCGGATCGGTCGTCTTGACGATCGTCCCGGTGACCTCTTCCTTCTCCATGAAGTACAAGTTGCTCAGCGCCCCGACCGTGAAGGCCACGCCGGTCATGATGAGGATGAACACGCCGCCGATCAGCACCGCCCGGTTCAGTTCCTTCTTGCTCTTGACGGTCATGAAGCGAACCGCCAACTGGGGCTGGGCCAGCACGCCGATGCCGACGCCGAGGGTGATCGTGCTGATAACGATCCACCAGAGCTTGTACATCTCGGGCTCGGAACCTTTGGCGGTCTCCGCCACGCCCCAGCCGAACTTGGGCATGGCCGTCCATCCTTGGAAGCCGATTTTGCCGAACAGGCTGGGGTTCTTGCCCATCTCGGTCAGGCCTTCGTGGGCCGCGGTGACGCCGCCGAGCATGCTGTAGGTTCCGATCAGCAGGGCGATCATGCCGATGAACATCAGCGAGCCCTGCAGCGCATCGGTGTACATCACGCCCTTGAGGCCGCCGATGACCACGTAGGAGGCGATGATCACGCTGAACACCAGCACGGCGATATTGTAGTCGACGCCGAACTTCGCTTCGATGAACTCGCAGCCGCCGATCAACACAGCCGCGGCGTACAACGGAATGAACACGAAGATCAACAATCCGGCGAACACCTGGATGAACTTGCTATTGAACCGACGGCCAAGCAGTTCCGGGAAGGTGTGGGCGTCCAGACGGTGACCCATCTTACGGGTGGGGCCGCCGAGAAAGACGAAGGCGATGAAGATGCCCACAAAGATGTTCAGGAACGTCAGCCACAGCAGGCTCATCCCGAACATGCCGGCGACGCCGCCGAAGCCGACGATCGCGCTGGTGGAGATGAACGTGGCGCCATAGCTGAGCGCCATGACAAATGGATGAACGCCTCGACCGGCCACGAGATAGTCGGTAGCCGTCTTGGTCCGGCTGAAGCCGAGCCATCCGAGATATCCCACAACCAACAGGTAAGCCACGACGACGATGATTTCTACGGCCCCGAGCGTTTGTGCCAATACCATAATGATGGTCTCCGAACTACGATCGATCTGGCGAGAAGTGACAGCGAAGCCGACGCGGTCCCAAAAACCCCGAACCCCGGGCTAACTCCGGGCTACCTAGAGATCTTGCTCGACCTTCTTCTCCTCAGCGGCCCATTTCACGTCTTCTTCCCGGACTGGCTCGTCACCTCTGTTCCAGTTCACCGCCCCGTACACAACACACAGCAGGGCGCTGGCGATACACAAGAGGTAGGCCAACCAGACCCACTTGTCTTCGATTCCGAGTACTGTACCTGGCATAGACAGGATCTCCCAATCATGGTCCCGAGCAAAGTCCATAGAACGGGACGATTTAGTACAGTAATTCGGCCAAATGTGGTGTGTTTTGCAAGTGAAAATTGCATATTTTCCGCAGCATCAACCCTCGGACGGATCAACGGCAAGCCGCGAACACCACCGGGGCGACAGGGTCGGTCTGTGACGGTTATGACGTCTGTACTACATACACAACCACAGGTTACAAGCCTTCCCGGACGGCCGCTTTTGCGTGACGATCCCCTCGTCGAGTCGCTTGAGGCCGCGTGCATGAGCCCCGTCGCCAGTGACAAAAAAGATGTGGCAGCGACGTTTTCGTAGCGATTGGGGGGGAGGAATCTAAGCCAAGCCCCCTACTTGCCTCCAACGGCGAAGGCCCGTATCGTGCCTGTATGTTCGGGAGCCATCTGTCCATCGCCGGCGGTCTGCACAACGCTCTGGACCAAGCTGCGGGCCTCGGGATCGACTGCGTCCAGATCTTCACGCAGAACCAGCGTCGATGGGCCAACCGAGACCTGACGCCGGAGGATCTGGACGCGTGGCGCCGCAGCAGGCGTAAGGCGAAGCTGCAGTCGGTGGTCAGCCACGGCGGCTACCTGGTGAACCTGGCCGGCCCGGACCCCCGCCTCCGGCGAAAATCCATCGCGTCCCTGCGAGCGGAAATCGAACGGTGCGAGGCTCTCGATATCCCCCTGATCGTACTGCATCCCGGCTCGCACATGGGCGCCGGCGAACGCAAAGGGCTCAAGCGTGTCGTCAGTGCGATTAATCGGGCCGTTGGCGATGCCCAAGGATGCAAGGCGACCTTGTGCCTGGAGACCACCGCAGGGCAGGGTACGGGCCTGGGCTGTCGGCTGGAACACCTGCGGGACATCCTCGACGACGTGGCCGTCCCCGAACGGTTGGGCGTCTGCCTCGACACCGCCCACATGCTCGCGGCAGGGTACGATCTGACCGGCGCCGCCGGGGCCAAAGCGACCCTCGACCAATGCCGGGCGATCATCGGCGCCGACCGTATTTGCGTCATGCACCTGAACGACTCGAAGACCCCTCGGGGCAGCCGCGTCGACCGCCACGAGCACATCGGCCGCGGGCACATTCCGCTGGCGGCGTTTGCCGCGATCGTGAACGACCGTCTCATCAGGTCGATCCCCAAGATCCTCGAAACGCCCAAGGCCGCCGCCCCCGACGGCCGGCCGTGGGACGAGGTGAATCTGGAGGTTCTCCGAGGCCTCCTTACCGCCGGCCGCAAACGAGTCCCCAAGCGCCGCCCTTGACACGGACCGCCCGGGGCCGGACATTGGGCGCTGGTACTTCGTTCGAGCCATACTGCTCGAACAGACCACAAGACCCGATGCAGGACATGAACTCCACAATCGTCGCGATTTCCACCCCCGTCGGCGCCGCCGCGAGGGCCATCGTCCGCGCCAGCGGCCCTCGGGCGCTGGATTTGGCCGAAAGCGTCTTCACCAGTATAGGAAAGCCCCTTGCCGAGCTGGGGGGCTTTCGGACGGTCGCCGGATGGATCGGCTTCGGGGGCCTGTCGCTGCCGGGGCGAGCCTATGTCTTTGTCGCACCATTGAGTTACACGCGTCAGGATGTGGTGGAACTGCACACCCCCGGCCACCCGTTGGCCGCGGCGATGCTGGCCGATGCGATGATCGCCGCCGGGGGCCGGGCCGCCGAACCGGGGGAATTCACCCAGCGAGCGTTTCTGAGCGGGCGAATCGACCTGTCGGCCGCCGAGGCGGTCGCCGACATTATCGCCGCCGCGACCGACGCCCAGTTGCGCGCCGCAGAAGCCAACGCCGCCGGGGCCCTGGCGAGCCTGTGCCTTCGCTGGACCGACGCGGCCACCGAGGCCCTCGCCGAGGTGGAGGCGAGTATCGACATGGCCGAGGAGGACCTCGACCTGATCGCCCCCGGCGTTCTGGCCGGCCAATTGGCGGCGCTGGCCGCTGACATGGCCGAGGCCGCGGCGACCGCCGGGCGCCCCCCGGCGACGGTCGATATCCCGCGTATCGCCATAACCGGAGCGCCCAACGTCGGCAAGAGCAGCCTGCTGAACGCCTTGACCGGGCTCGATCGGGCGATTGTTTCGGCCACCGCAGGCGCGACCCGGGACGTGCTTACCGCCCCGTTGACGCTCGACGGCGACCGCGAGATCCTGCTGATGGATCTGGCCGGGTGGGCCGATACCGATGACTTGCCGGCCGCGGCGGCCAATGACGCCGCCGGCAACGCGTTGGCCGCGGCTGACGGCGTTGTCGCCGTAGTCGACATCACAGCCCCCGATACGACGCATCTTGACCGGATCGTCGCGATGGGCCGCGGGCAGCCCACGCTGATCCTGGCCAACAAGACCGATCTTCTGGACCCCGAGTCGGCGCAACGCCAAACGACGGCTCTGGCCGATCGCACCGGTCTGCCCGTCGTGGCCACCTCGGCGACCACCGGCGCCGGGACCGAGGAGGTGATCGGCCGTCTGGGCGACATGCTCGCCGTGGGGGCGACGCGTACGGCGTCAGGGGTGGCCATGCACGACCGGCAGCGACAGGCGGTGGAAAGGGCCGGCGACATCCTGCTCGCGGCCTCCCGGCGAGCCGGCCAAATAGCCCAGGTGTCCAACGAGGCCGAGTTCCTCGCCATCGAACTTCGCGACGGGCTGACCGAGTTGGGAACCGTCTCCGGCGACGCCATCACCGAAGAAGTACTCCACCAAATCTTCGCTCGTTTCTGCATCGGCAAGTAATTGCCGCCCTCCCTCGACGCGTCGGCCCCGAGGCGCACCGCTTACATACCGTTCGGTATGCTTGAGATGAAGTTGCCGGTCACAGGCCGGCGGCCTAAAATACAGTGGGGTACGTGCAAGTTGCTGAAGACACTTCAGCGAAGCGTTCGGCCGTGTGAGCCGGAAAGGAAGCAATCATGAAAGTGGAGAACTACTTGCGAGAGCAAGGCGTTTGGTTTGAGCGTCGCGTTCACCAACCGGCGTATACGGCCCAAGAGTTGGCCGCCGAAGAACATACGGCGGGGATGAACGTGGCCAAGACCGTGATCGTTCGTGCGGACGGGCGGTATGTGATGTGCGTATTGCCGGCTTGCTACAAGCTGGACTTGGCCAAACTCGGCAAGGCGCTGGGCGCCTCCGACTGCCGGTTGGCCGAGGAGAGCACGATGGCCGACCTGTTCCCCGACGCTGAGATCGGGTCTGAGCCGCCAATGGGCAATCTCTATGACATGATCACGCTGGTCGACACTCACCTCGCCGACGATGAGCAAATACTCTTCGCCGCCGGGAGTCATCGAGACGCGATCGAGATGGACTTCTCTGACTACTCCAGACTCGTCCACCCCAAGATCGCCGACGTCAGCGTTCACGTCTGAGACAACCGCCGCGCCGCCGCGCCTGCAGCCTATTGCGGCTTCGAGCCGGCGCCGATAGCATAGCCGCTATTGGCAGTTCAGGTTTGACGTTGTATGTGGAGAGTCGCCATCGTGTTATCAGCAGACGGTTCCGATCCATTGCGGGCGCGCGCCGGAGAGGTTCTCGTACACCGTGAACGGATCGCCCAACGCGTGGCGGACCTGGGAGCGGCGATCGCGGCGGATCTTGGCGACCAGTCGCTGACCCTCGCGGCGTTGATGACCGGGTCGCTGATCTTCGTAGCCGACCTGATCCGCCAGTTGCCGGTGATGATGAAAATCCACCTGAGCGAGATGAGCAGCTACCCCGGGAAAGCGACTCGCAGCGGGCCGCTGACGGTCCAATCGCCGCTGCCGGAGGATCTTTCGGGGCAACACGTGCTGATTGTCGACGATATTCTCGACAGCGGTCGCACGCTGGGACGAGCCGCGGCGGATGTCCGCGCCGCCGGGGCCGTGGAGATCCACACCTGCGTCCTGGTGGCCAAGCCCCCGTCCCGCCGAGCCGACAACGGACTGGCCAAAGCCGATTACGTCGGCTTCGACATCCCCGACAAGTTCGTGGTCGGCTACGGTATGGACTTCGACGACTACTACCGCAATCTTCCCGATATTGTCGTACTGAAAGGGCTCCGGTGACCGATGATCTACTGGGGCCGAGGCCGAACCGTCTATCGGCCCCGACACGTGGGCGCACTGCGGCCGAACGCGAGGTCGAGCCCGGAACTGTCGGTTGGTGGAAGTGGGATTCGATGAAAGTCCTGGAAACCAGACCCCTCAAACCGGCGATGGCCGCGATGGCTCAGCCCAGCCACACCCATGAACTACCCGAGCCGGTCGTGCTGCCCGCCCGCCTCATCCAGGACGGCGAAGAGGTCATCCTGGCGCTCAAACCCGGCGGATTCTTCATCCTGCTGGCCAGCGGCCCGTTCATCCTCGCCGTGTTTGTCCTCGGCGTGGCGGCCTACTCGTTGGATAGCTTCAACATCATCCAGTTGCCGCTCCATTCGGTGGCGCTGCTCTGCGTCGCTTCGGCTTTGGTGCGGATACTGCTGTCCTGCCTTCAGTGGCTCAGCCGCGTGTACGTGCTGACCAATCACCGTATCATCCGGGTCAAGGGCGTGCTGCGGATCAGTATCTTCGAGTGCCCGTTGAGTCGGATCCAGAATACGGTGCTGTCGCTGTCGTTTGGCGAGAGGGTGTTCGGCTTGGGAACGGTGCTGTTCGCCACCGCCGGAACCGGACGTATGGAAGCCGGCTGGGTCATGATCGCCAAGCCGACCGAGGTGCACGAAATCGTCATCGAGTACGTTCGCCGCACCCAGAGCCGTATCGGACCCACATAGCTCTATCCCTTCCCCAACAGCCTCTTACACCAATTCGCAGGGGCCTTTTGATATTGACGAACCGGGCCGACTGTGGTACCATACTCGCATATTCTTTTCGGGGGGTACAAGAAGTATCAGGAGAGTCCATGTCTCAAGTGCGTACTCCCAAATCCAATATTCGGCTCGTCGACGCGCCCGCGCAGATTCCTGTAACCGTGGAAGTTGGCGAGAAGCCTTCCCTGTCGTTCCTGATCATCCAACACGGTGGTCGCGCTTTTCGGAGGTGCCGGCTTTGCGGGAAACTGAGCCGGGTTGCTCGAGGAGGTTCGCGATAGCCTCGTCCCTCGCCTCTTCGGTGGCGGCGCGGTAGGCGACCAGCAAGTCACGTTCATCGGCCGACATCGGGTCGGCCGATGCCTCCGCCGATACCGAGGGAAGCTGCAATTCGCCCGATCGCTGGAACCGCGCATACAAACGCTGCACCGCATCGCGTAACGAGGCCGCGGCGCCAAGATACAGGAGCGTTGCACACGCGTGATGAGCGCGATTGGGGATGAGACTGTCGGATACGAATTCAGCCCATGCCGTGGATAGTTCCGGCTCAATTCTATAAGCCACTTGCTCGCTTGCATTTCTTTTGATGGCCATGTGTACAGTGTCGCCATTTTTGGCTAATAGGTCAAGACCTATCAGCCCCGATATTGCTTTTTCTGCCGTACGACGATCTGACGCCGACGATGTGTGACGCCCACAGTGCATAGAAGGTACATACATGGCGCCCCGCTTGAAGGCTGAACAGGTCCAAATCGTTGCAATCTCGCCATTACGCCACGGCCACGACAATATCGAAGATTATCCTTGACCTACGTGTGGATATCCAGTACTATCCATCTCAATGAAACGGGATGAGGATACGAGGAGTCGAACCGTTGTCGGGCCGGCGTTCGGTCTGGGGGCGGCTCCCGGCCTCAACGGTTCTATAGGGGTGGGTTTATGATCCTCTTGGAAGATGCGTACGCCGACCGGGATCTGTACGCGGCCTGGCTGGTCGCCTGGAGAACTCCCTGTGAGCTGGCCGAGATCGTCGGCCGGGCGATTGAGCAAGGCGGCTACACGGTCGATCCGGCCTTTATGATGGCGTTGGCGGCGCTTGGCGCGGTTGATCTGGCCGATTTCGCGGCCGCCAACACCCCCTTCGAAACCGACGACCACGCCTGGGGGGACCATTGTCGGCGCCGCTACGGGGCCGATCCGCATCCCGCCGAGACGATGCAGCAGCGCAATGGGGCGCGAGCAACCTGGAGGAGATAGGATGATCGCTGGAACCACGTCATTCACCGACGATCGAACCGAGGCCCTGGGTCGGCTTTCGGCAGAGCAGGACGCCCTGGCCGCCCAAGGCCGGCAGACGACCTACACGCAGACCGAAATCGCCGGCCGCATGGGACTAACACGGTCGGCCGTGGAGCAATTGGAGATGACCGCCAAGCTGCGACTTCTCATCGGCTTGGGCAGGTGCAGCCCCCAGAGCTTCCTCGACCTGGGCGGCACGATCGAGCAACTCGCGTTTCTCCAATCGGCGACCCTCCGTCCCACCAACGCCCGGCGACTCTGGCGGCAATGGGTTCGGATGAGTTCGTGAACGGGCCGACTGAACCCATGAAGGGGGCCACGATGCAAGCGACAAAACTGAGGCATTTCCCGATGACCAGCGCCGAGGCCGCGGCGTACCTGGAGATCTCGCTGGGGCACCTGTACAACCTGCTCGCCAACGACCGCGGGCCGCGGCACGTCAAATATGGAGGGCAGCTTCGATTCCGCCCGACCGACCTCGACCGTTGGGTCGCCGGCAGGTGCCGGCTTGTCCGCCCCACCCGCCGCCGGGACCGAAGCAGATGACCGTTCGCCACAAGCGGAGTTAGTAGGTTTTGATGTGACGGAGTACTAGCCCCCCGCACTGCGGGGGGTCAAGAGACGTGTGAAGCTATCCTATGACGTGTGAACCCGTCATAGGATAGATAGAGCTTCCCCGTCCCTCCGACCAACAGCGGGAGCACCAGCGGTCCAGCGACCCCCTGCACTGCAGGGGGCTAGTAACGGCAGATCGATTGAGCCGGTCACGACACTCGATGCCGGTTCAAATCGGTTCTGCCGCCTGTACCGTCTGGCCGGGCGTCGGTCTGGTGGGCCTGTGAGGCGCGTAGGGATCGCAAGGAGAATACAGGATTATAACCACTGACATGGGATAGCTTTACAAGTGTCCTTTCCTAAAGCCTTGCCCCCGTTAGGCCGAAGTACATCCTAGCAGTTCGTTGAAGAATGGGTTCCGCCGCAGACGCGAAGACCCTTGAGCCGGTCGCAGCAGGAACAGCTTTTTCAACGGGCTGATATCAGTGGTGTTCGCCGCAGAGAACGGGTGAACTCCGTATTGCCGCTCAGCAGGATGCAGGGGGAATTCAGTTCCTGAGCGTGTACATGGATGAACGTAGCCGGAGGGAAACCACCTATGCGTGATGACGCCAACCGTAGCGCCGTATGTCAAGACCAAGCCGCCGACATGGGCTTCGAGACCGCCGGTTTTTCCGGCGTAACGAGCCGACGAAGCCGCTTTCTTCGCAACCGTTGGTCCGGCCTCGGACCGACCCAACAACAACACCTTTCGATCCATTGTCGGACCGTCGCGGCCATGGCCGCCCGACTCGGCCGCGGGCTGGGTCTGGGAGAGATGGCGGTTCGCAGGCTCCATGTGGCCGGACTGCTCCACGACGTCGGCAAATGCATGATCGATGAATCCCTGCTGGCCAAGCCGGCGAGGTTAACCGACGCCGAACGAGAAGTGATGGCCACCCACAGCCTGCTCGGCGCTCGAATCGCCGAATCCTGGGGCGCCGACCGATTGACGGTCAACTTGATTCTGCACCACCACAGGCCCTATGCCTCCGACACATCCGCCGACGCCCTGCCCCGGGCGGAGGCTCGCCAAGCCCAGACCCTCTGCGTGGCCGACGCCCTCGTCAGCATGCTGACCGACCGGCCCTACGCCCGGGCGCGATCCATTGCCCAGGCCCTGTTTGAGCTTCAACGATGCAGCGGACAACAATTCGACCCCGTCGTCGTCCGAATGGCGCAGCAGGTCTACCAACGGTCACAAGCCGCCTGACCAGACTCCCGACGGCGGGAAGCAGGTCGGATGCGTGCTTTCCGTTACTAGTACTGCGTCACACCAAAACATGCTAAGTCCGCGCCGTGCCGGATGGTCAGATGCAAGGAAGAAAGACGATGGCATATTCGAGGATATGCCGAGTTTTTCTGACGAAGCAGATGACCGTTCGCCACAAGCGGAGTTAGTAGGTTTTGGTGTGACGGAGTACTAGCCCCCCGCAGTGCGGGGGGTCGAAAGACGTGTGAACCCACGATCTTTGGATCCAACCGCCGCTTCGAGACCATCGACATCGAAGCCACCGACCGAACACCGTCGGTCCGGCGACCCCCTGCACTGCAGGGGGCTAGTAACGGCAGATCGCCGACCGTGAGAACTCCCCGCTAATCCGTCATGAACCCACGATGAGGGGCAGTACATCAATACCCAATCTCATCCGCCGATGACCTTCCGCACGTTGGCCATGGTGACCGGCTCGATGACGCCTCGGTCGGTGATAATGGCGGTGATCAGTTCGGCCCCGGTAACGTCGAAGGCCGGGGCGTATACGGCGATGCCGTCGGGGGCCGTCCGCCGACCGAAGCCTTCGGTAATCTCCTCGGCCCCACGCTGCTCGATGGGGATGCTCTTGCCTGACGCCAGGTCCATATCGAACGTACTGGCCGGCGCCGCCACATAGAAGGGTATCCCGTGGTGGCGGGCCATGATCGCCACGCCGTAGGTGCCGATCTTGTTGGCCGCGTCGCCGTTGGCGGCGATACGATCGGCGCCGGTGATCACCATCTGCACGCGCCCCTCCCGCATCACTTGGGCGGCCATGTTGTCGGTGATGACCACCGCGTTGATCCCGGCTGCGGCCAGTTCCCACGCCGTCAGTCGACTGCCTTGCAGCAGCGGGCGGGTCTCGTCGCAGTACACGCAAAACGCGTGGTCGGCGGCGTGGGCCAGGTACATTCCGGCGGTGGCGGTGCCGATCCCGGCGGTGGCCAGGGCGCCGGCGTTGCAGTGGGTCAGCACGCCGCTGCACCGTTCGATCAGCGGCGCAGCGTACCGGCCGATCGCCTGGCAACTGGCGGCGTCCTCGCGAGCGATCGCCTTCGCCTCCGCGAGCAGTCGCTCGCCCGCTTTACCCAGCCCCACGCCGGTGAGGCAGGACGCGGCGCGATCCACCGCCCACATCAAGTTGACCGCCGTGGGGCGACACTGTTTGAGATACTCGGCCTTGACCGCTATCGCCTCTCGCCACGCCGACTCGTTCAATCCGGCTTCGGCATCGGCCTCCTGAGCGGCCACCACCATCCCGTACGCCGCGGCCACACCGATGGCTGGCGCGCCACGGACGGCCAGGCGCTTGATGGCGTCCCAGACCAGTTCGGTGGTGGTGCAGTCGATGTAGACGGTCCGGGCGGGAAGGAGGGTCTGGTCCAGAAGCCGCAGGCAACCGGTCTTGGCGTCGCCGATCCACTCGGCCACTTTGAAGGCCGGCGAAATGGTGGGTTGGGAGTCCATGCCGTCACGCTACCATCGGCGGCGCCGGCCGTCAAGTCGCGGTGGACACGCGAGGCCGACCTTGTTACCCTGACGTGCCTTATGAACGTGACCATTATAGGCGACGGCGCGATGGCGACGGTCTGCGCCCTCCTTCTGGCCGACAACGGCCACCGCCTGCGGCTGTGGAGCTTTTTTGGCGAAGCCATCGAGCGCCTCGAAGCCGACCCGGAGAATACGCGCTACCTGCCCGGCGTGCGTTTCCCCGACGGGATCACGTTCACCGCCGACGAGGCCGACGCGTTCGAGGGGGCCGAACTGGTCCTGGCCGCGACGCCGACGCAGTTCATCCGAGACACCTGGCGGCGCCTGCGGCCGCACTGCCGGCCGGGTACGCCGATCGTCAGCGTGGCCAAGGGCATCGAGAACGGTACGCTGCTGCGGCCCACCGAGGTGCTCGTTGACGTACTGACCGAAAACACCGACGCCCGGTGGCCGATCGGCGTCCTCAGCGGCCCGAACATCTCGCGTGAAATCGCCCAGCGATTGCCGGCGACGGCGACGGCGGCCTCCGACGACGCCGGGTTGGCTTCACTCGTCCAGGAGTCGTTCTCCACCTCGGCGTTCCGGGTGTACACCAACCCCGATCTGATCGGCGTGGAGTTGGCCGGGGCGGTGAAAAACGTCATCGCCATCGCCGCCGGGATACTCGACGGCCTCGGCTCCGGCGACAACGCCAAGGCCGCGTTGCTCACCCGGGGACTGGTCGAAATCGCCCGCCTGGGCGTCGCCATGGGCGCCCGTCGGGAAACCTTCACCGGCCTGGCGGGCCTGGGAGACCTCGTGACCACCTGCGTCTCCCCCCACGGCCGCAATCGCACCTTCGGCGAAGCCATCGGCCGCGGGGGCACGATCAGCGATATCCTCGACCACACGGTCAGCGTCGTCGAAGGCGTAGCCACCACCGCAAGCGTCCTGGCCCTGGCGTCGCGCCATAGCGTTGAGATGCCCATCACCGAGGCGGTACACTCGGTTCTGTTCGACGACAAACCCCCAGCCGCGGCCATCGACGACCTGATGACCCGCAGCCCCAAGGCCGAAGACGCCGAATGGACCTGAGGGATTGCGAATTGCGAATTGCGGATTGCGGATTGGGCCGAGCCCGATTGGATATCGCTGACAACAGCGCGAAGGCGCCGGGGAAGTCCTTGCTATGAAGATCGCTTATGGCGTGCACGGATACGGGCGAGGACATGCGATGCGGGCTCTGGCGGTGCTGCCGGAACTGGCGAGCCGGCACGAGCTGCTCATCTTCGCCGGCAGCGACGCCTACGACGCATTGTCGGCCGCGTATGACGTGATTCGCATCCCCACGCTCAAATTCGTAATGAAACCCAACGGCAAGCGGTCCACGTTCAGAACGATCGTGCGGAACGCGCCGGGGATGTTGGACTTGTCCTGGGGCGGGCCGGCCTCCGGCATGGTGGCCGAGGCGCTGGAGGCGTTCGCCCCGGATGTGATCGTGTCGGATTCGGAGCCCTGGACGCACCACGTGGCCGCCCGCATGAAAATCCCCCGGATCAGCTTCGATCATTTCGGCGTGCTCGTCCACTGCCGCTGGCCCATGTCGTGGCGAGATCGGCTGGCGCTTCGCGGCGAGGCGGTTGTGTATCGCAAGCTCATCGGAACCCCCGATCGCGTGGTCATCGCCAGCTTCTACGCGCCCCCCGCCCGGCGAGAAGGCGTCAAGGTGGTCGGGGCGGTCTTGCGATCGGCGGTTCGTGAGAAATCGGCGACCGACGGCGAACACTTGTTGGTGTACTTCTCCAACGGCCAGAAGAACTACGCCCCCGCCATTCACCAGGCGCTGACGGAGTTGGATCTGCCGGTCTGGGTGTACGGCGCCCCTCGTGACGGTCGCGACGGGAACGTGGAATTCCGACCGCTGAGCAACACGCAGTTCGTCGAAGATCTGGCGTCCTGCCGAGCGGTGTTCTCGACGGCCGGCAACCAGCTCATCTCCGAGGCGATGCACTTCGGCAAGCCCCTGCTGCTCATGCCCGAAGACTCCCTCGAACAGCAGCTCAACGCCGCCACCGTCCAGCGACTGGAATACGGAATGCACGCCCCCCGGAACCAGGTCAGTTCGCGGATGATCCAGCAATTCCTCGCCGGCCGCGACGCCTACAGCCGAAATCTCCTCGCCGCCGCCAGCGACGGCGCCGCCGAAGCGGTGGCGGCGATTGAGCGGTACGCGGCTGAACTGAGCGGATCAAGCGGCCAATGAAACCTTTAGTCCTTGACGGGTGCGTAGATTACGTGTAGTATATTGGACGGAACGTACTTGAACACCCCCACGGAATAGCCGATAGTAGGGATGATAGATTCTGTGGAATATGAGTCCAGGGGAGCAACTTATGCCTGACCCCAAGCATGTTCGGCCGCGTCGACAACGTCGAGCTTGTGTCCATGCGCCGGCGGCTGTCGCCGTCCACGAACCCCTTGAGCCACGTCGGCTGTTCAGCGGCGACCCGTGCGGCGCGGTGATCGATCCTTCTCCGGTCGTATACGGGCCGGCCCGCACGGGCATGACGCAAGAGGAAATGGCCGAAGCGTTCGCTGCGGGCAATAACGATTTCGCCTTTGACCTGCTGGCCGAATTGTCTGAGCATTCGCCTTCAGAGAATCTGGTATTCTCGCCGTTCAGCATCTCTCTGGCCTTGTCGGAGCTTTTCGGGGTGGTCGGCCCTGAAGCGGCCGCCCAGATGGCCGACACTATGCACTTCGACTTGTCGCCCGAGCAACTGCATGCGGCGTTCACCGCCGTGCAGTCGACGATGAACGAATCGGTAGAGCGTGCTTGGGACAAATCGGAGTTGGCGCTGGAAATGGCCACATCGGCATGGACGCAGACCGTCACCTACGAGAGCAAGCCGTTCGCCTTCTCGCCAATGACCGACCTGCGCCGACCGGTGCGACGGGCCGATTTCAACAAGGCGGTCAAAGAGTCTCGCGACGCCATCAACCAGTGGGCCTACCATAGCACCGGCGGCCTCGTGAACGAATCGCTCCCCGAAGGCGCCGTCACCGAGCAGACTACGGTCGCCATCGCCGCATCGCTGCTGTTCCACGCGCTGTGGAGGAACGAGTTCCACATCGATGACGGCGAACTGCTCTTCACCCCATTGGAGGGCGGAACCGTCCCGGTTGATGGCATGTCTCGAACGACGAGCCTGCAGTACTACGATAACTTCTCCGACTTGGATCAGAGCTCCACGTTCATTGTCAATAAACCATTGTACGGTTGGTTGTTTTTGGACTACGAAACTGAGGTCTCCGCATTCGAACCGCCCGTCGAGGACTTACCTCTGATCGAAGCGCTAGGCCTGAATCCGTATGAGACGTACGACCTGTTCCACCATCGCGGCGAACTCCTCCCGCTGAACGACGTGGTCGCGAGTCTTGGTCCCGAGTACGCCCATTTTGCCGAACCCGTGGAGCCGTTGGAGCCCCATTTCAGGGCCGTGCAACTGCCGTTCGATGGATCGCGCGACCTGTCAATGCTGATCCTTCTTCCGGAGGAGGGGCGCTTCGCCGATTTCGAGACCTCGCTGTCAAGCGAGTTGATCGACGAAATCGTCGCCGGCCTCAGAACCTGCAAGGTCGATGTCACGCTTCCGGTTTTCCAGACCGATCAGCAGGCACAGAACCTTGGCCCCGCACTAGCCGACATGGGGATGCCGGCGCTGTTCGGCCCCGAATCGCTGGCCAATGGCTATCTCGCCAGTCTCCACCACGGCGCCGCCGTCAGCCTGGATGAAGTCGGCGTCGACGCCGGCGCTGCGACGACGGCCCAAATCATCGAAGTGCCTCCGGCCTCAACGGGCGCCACAGGCCTCGTCGACGTCTCCGGCTCCGGCTTCATCTTCGACTCCGGCGGACAAATTCAACACCGGACCTTCACCGCCGATCGCCCGTTCATCTACCTGGTCCGCCACGAGCCGACGAATACGACGCTGTTCGTGGGGCGCAAAGTCGAATAGAGCCCCCGCCGCGGCCGCTCAGTCCATCATCGCTTCGCGCATCTTCACGAAGAACCGATCGTACAGGTCGGTGCTGATGATGCCGTCGGCGCCGAGGCGGACGACGACCATGTTCCACTCGGGGATGACGAAGCAGATGTTGTTGTTATTGCCCTGGATCGCGCAAGTGCGCTCGGTCGCGGCGGGCCATTGCAACTTGCCGTCGGGGGCGACGCCGTTGACCCACCAGTTCAGGCCGTAGGAACCGGGCAGCCGCGTGTACCAAGCGTCGGGATCGTGGGGGGGCGTGTCGGGGGTGGACTGCGGCTTGGTCGATTCATCGACCCACTCGCGGCTGAGCAACTGCCGGCCGGCCCAGCACCCCTCATTGACGAACAGCCACCCCACGCGAGCGATCTGCCGAGCGGTAATCCACACGCCCTTGGCGTGGCTGCCGGAGCCGCCGTTGACGAGACGGCCGTCCACCTCGCCCCAATTGCCCCACGTCCATTGGCCGGGGTCCATCCCGATGGGCTCGGCGATGCGCTCGGTGAAGAGTTCCTTCATCGTCCGGCCGGCCATTCGCGTGATCGCGTGACCCAGCACGTCGGTGGCCATCCCGTACACGTACCGCTTGCCGGGGGCGAACAGCGGCGCCGCCGGCGTGAACGGCCGACTGATCTCACCGGCGGTCGAATCGTCCTGATGAGCGTACCCCACAGTGAAGCCGGCGAAATGCCGGATCGTCGCATCGGCATAATGCTCGGCGAGCGCCGGGACGTACTTGGCCAGCGGCTCGTCCAGCGTGCAGACGCCGTCGTCGATCATCAGTCCCAGGCAGATGCTCGTGAACGACTTGGAGCACGACCACACCGGATGGAGATTGTCGATATCGTCGCCGCACCAGATCATCCGCCCGTTGCGAACGACCAGCGCCTGCCTGACGCCCTCATCAAGCGTGAACTCGTCCATACACGCCATGGCCGCGTCGAGCTTGGCGGCGTCGATACCTTGGGATTCGGGGGCGGCCCGCTCCCAGTCGGTTTGGGGGAATGTCGAGGCTTCTGTCATGACGTTGCCTTGAATGGAGAACGATCCTGCATTGATGCGCGGTGTCCGTCACTGAACCCCATATCTTGGGGCTATTCATCCCACAAACCACAGTATCTGGGATACCCAGCGAACATTGCGGCCGAGGCAGCCTCGCAGAAACAACCGCAACCGCTTGCCACACATCACGTTATCGTCATATGTTCATTTCGGACCCGTTCGGCACGTAGGGCATTTCCATATGTTCGGTTTTGCAGAAAAATGCACACAAGAGAATTCCTTATGTTAGTTAAGCCGCCTGAATGAACATATGGAGACCAGATCGCGTCCCCAGCCACATGCGCTGGCCTACTTCTTCTCGGCCCGCTTGCGCAGATACGCGTCGATGAACATCTGAATATCGCCGTCGAGGACCTTGTCGGGGTTGAAGGTTTCGACGTTGGTGCGATGATCCTTCACGCGGCGGTCGTCGAGCACATACGAGCGGATCTGGTTGCCCCAGGCGATCTGGCCCTTGTCACCGTAGAGCTTGGCCAGTTCGCTATCGCGCTTGCGCTGCTCCAACTCGTACACCTTGGCCGTGAGCATCTTGCGAGCCACGTGGCGGTTCTGGTGCTGGGAGCGCTGGTTCTGGCATTGCACGACAATGCCGGTCGGCTCGTGGGTCAGCCGGACGGCGCTGGAAGTTTTGTTGACGTGCTGGCCGCCTGCTCCGCTGGCGCGATAGGTGTCTTCGCGAACGTCCTTGGCCCAGTCGACGTCGATTTCGATTTCGTCCATCTCTGGCAGCACCGTCACCGCCGAGAACGACGTCTGGCGTTTGTGATCAGCGTTGAAGGGGCTGGGGCGGACGAGGCGATGGACGCCGCGTTCGCAGGAGAGGTAGCCGTAGGCGTACGGACCGGTCACGTGCAGCGAGATGCTCTTGAGGCCGGCCTCTTCGCCATCGACGCGGTCGATCTCCGAGGCGTCGTAGCCGTTCCGCTCGAAGTACCGCAGGAACATTCGCAGCAGCATCTCGGCCCAGTCCTGGGCGTCGGTGCCGCCGGCGCCGGCTTGGATGGAGAAGTAGCAGTCGGCCTGATCGTGCGGGCCGTTCAGTAGCGTAGCCAGTTCGAGGCGGTCGACGGCCGCTTCCAGGCGGGTCGTCTCGGCGTCGACTTCGGCGAGCGTTTCGGCGTCGTCCTCTTCGGTGGCCAGCTCCATCAGCATCTTGAGATCGTCCGCCTCGGCCACCGCGGCGGTCAGCGGGGTCACAATCGCCTTCTGGGCCTTCAGTTCGACAACGACCTTGCGAGAGCTTTCCGGGTCGTCCCAGAAGCCGGGCTTGGCCATTCGCCCCTCGAGAGCGACGATGGCCTCTTGGCGCGCAGCGAGGTCAAAGAGAGTCCCGAATCAGGATGATCCGGGCGCAAAGGGACTCGATTGCATGGGGCAGATCTTCACGTACCATAGCGCGCTATCCTAGCGAGTGGGCCGAGCGAAGACAATGGGCAGGCGTGATTGTCATACGATCGGAGCCGTCGCGACGCCGCGACGCTCCCCCAGCGATCGTGCGATGCGCTCGGCGGCGTCGGGGGCGGCGAAGTCGGCGAAGCGGGGCAGGGGGCGGGCCTGCTTGGTGTAGTAGTAGCTGATCCCGCGCCAGATGGCCAGGTTGGTCAGGTAGGAGTTCTTCTTGAACGGCCATACCCTCAGACGCTTGACGGCGCTGCTGAGCGTGTAAAACTCGTGGAACGCGGCCATCTGAGCGTGGCGCAGTTCGTTGATGCTCATTCGCTCGGGAGCGAAGACGACGGTCGAACCGTTGTACTTGTCCCAATCGGTGGTGAGAAGCCGCCCCTCGCGGCGGTACTGCTCGAAAATCTGCGTGCCGGGGTACGGCGTGAGGATCGGGTAGCAACTCATCGCCAGGTTGGTCCGCTGGGCGAAACGCACCGCGGCCATGCAGTCGCGCCAGTCATCGGTGTCGAAGCCGAAGATGAACGAACCCCACATGCTGATATCGTAGGACTGGATCTTGCGGATCCGTTCGGCGTACGTCTCGGCGCGTATATACCGCTTGCCGGCGCCGATGAGCGTCTCGCCGCGAGGGCTCTCCAGGCCCAGGATCACGCCGATGCAGCCGCTGTCGCGCATCGCGGCCAGCAACCTGTCATTGTCGGCGATCAGAGCGTCGCACTGGCTGGCCCACTGAACCTTCAGCGGCTTGAGACGCTCGAACAATTCCATCGCCCACTCATGATCGCCGGCGACGTCGTCGTCGCTGAAGATGAACGTCCCGGTTCCGAACCGCTCGTGAGCTTCGGCGATTTCGTCGATGATCGCCCCGATGTCCCGCTGGCGAAACTTGCGGCCGAAGACCGCCGGGGTCGTGCAGAAGCTGCACCCGTGCGGGCAGCCGCGAGTGGTCTGGATGGGGTTGAAGACGAGGTAATCGGCCGGGTCGAGCAAGTCCTTACGCGGCGTGGCGATCGGTGCGTCAGGGTCCTCGGTCCAATCGTAGATTCGCTTGGGATGGCCGGCGACCAGATCGTTCAGCGCCCGCGGCAGCGTGGCTTCGGCGTCGCCGCGGCAGACGATGGCGGCGTGCTCGGCGGCCTCGTCGGGCAGGGCCGATGCGTGGATGCCGCCGAGAATCACCGGTACGCCGAGCGCCTTGTACGCGTCGGCCAACGCGTACGCCCGCTTGGCCTGGGTGGTCATCGCCCCGATACCCACGGCGTCGACGTCGGCGACCGGCGCGTGCGGGGCGTCGGTGAGATTCTCATCGACAATCTCGACGTCCCAGCCGTCGGGAACCACCGCCGCACAAATCGCCAGGTTCAGCGGCATGAACAACGCCCTTCTGGAGAAGGTCATCTTCTGGATGATCTCGGGCATCGTGATCGTCGACAGCGCGCTTCGCGGATTGATCAGACGCAGTTTTCTTCGGCCCCCAGGGTTCTCTATCATACCTTGATTTTAGGGGCCGGCTCCCGTTGCGACAACGCCGCCTCACCAACTGACCGCGCCGTCGGGAGCGAGAGCGAGAAAAACCAGGCGGCGCTACCTTCTACTGACGCGGCGCCTGCGCGAACCGGCCGCGTATGAGCGACATCGCAAGAACTCTGCCGAGAACGCTTTCGTAGTAGTCAATGAAGCATGCTTCGGGCTGTACACCCCACAGGTGCGAGCTTTCCCCCGAGGCTCGTACCTCCGTGCAGCTAACAGGAACGACAAAAGGGCCACCCCTCCCTGGCGTCGTTCCTCCTTTTTTGCGCCCCGCCGGCCCCGCGGCGTTGTCGATGTCGATGTCCCGGCGAATAATCGACTTGAGTGAGGTGAGAAACGTGCCCCAGGGCCCGTCGCCGCCAAGGCTCTCCTCAGCCGCGACGCCCAGGGCCGGAAGGTCCTGAGGCTCCGGAATTCGTCCGCCTTGGTTGGTTTATACCCTTTGCGACGCCACTGCCCCACGTCGGGCCGACCCCACGCGGCCCGCCTGAGCGGCCCCAACGTCAAGGCGACCAGTCATTGGCAATACAGGCGACCTGAGCCTTTTACTCACTTTTCGATCGCGCTGTCTTTGCACGTTTCTTCGTCACGGTTGGCTTGGCTCTCTCTCGCCCTGCCCCGATTCGCAAAACCGGGCAAACGAAGCCAGGCAAGCCCATTCTGGCGGTAGTCGCGTGAAGATACTCTCGCCAATACGGCCAAGCGTTGAAAACGCCATTCTGGGATGCGAATTCAGCCAAGGCATTCTTCGTAACCTTCGTGCCACTTGGAACGCCGTACCTAAGGACAAAAGAAGCTTCGACATGGGCAACTTCATTGCCGCCTTCGGTCACCTCTTCGTTCTCTTTAGACGGGATGAAACCGTCCAAGCGAAAACCAGCGATGACCTGCACAACACTTTCATCTGGATCAAACCAAGCCTCAGCCTTGCGCGACATCTGCGCGAGCAATGAGCCGACTGGCACGGAAGTCTCTCGGCTACAATCCGCCGAACTCACGTACACATCTTGCAGTTCTACCACTTGCGAGAGGTCGATACCGTCGCGTATCGCCTCCTTGTTCTTGGTGCTTGCCGACATTCCACCACCTCAGTCAGTTTGAGTACCGGGCTATGCCGCAGGATGCTGCTCATTTCGCAACGAATCCGTTCCTGCTTGGCCAACGTCCTTGAACGTCGGCCCCGCTGTCGATCCGGAAGTATTCCATGGGAGGACGGTCAGCGTTGGTTCCCATTCCTGGAAACTGGCGCTCCGTGGGATTGCCTTGAAACCAAGCGAGCGAGCGAGTGCGTTAAGCACATCAGATATCGTTCGAACCGTCATGTTCGTGGTTCCATCCAGAAGCTTGGTGATATAAGCACGCGACTTGCCAAGCCGAGAGGCTAGTTCCGACTTGCTTACGTCAAGCTCACCCATGATCTCCCAGATCATCTCGGTCAGTTCCAAGATCGCCCGTTCCTGCTGATAAAGACGCATGCCCTCGGGATCATTTGTCATTTGCTCTACAAGGGTCTCTGTCATGGTAGTACTCCTGTCGCCTCGAACGCACTATCGAGCCATGCATTCGTTCTTGATCCTCACAGCCTGCCTAATCGCCTCACTCTGACGCTTCTTCTTCTTCGATTTCTTGAATCCGTTTGTCAGATACCACACATCCCCAGCCCGGAACGCGAAAATCCTGTAACCGCTGCGTTTAAATTCCCTGACGCCATCGTCCACTTTGCGCCACTGATCGGGGCTGCTCAATCGCCCCGTGTCACAGAGCCTTTGGAACAGAACAAGGAAGCGTGTCTGGGTTCGCCCATCCAGTTGCTCCCAGAACTCTTTCGCGAGCTTCTTTCCACTATCACGTTCTGCGAACTGGATGGCAAAGTGGCTACCCTCGGCTACCAGTATGTCGTCATTTCTTACCACAATGTTAACCTACAACTTAACATCTGCCAAGCACAAACGTGCAAAGTGGGTGGTCAAGAATGTATACCCTTGTGAGCGACCGATCTTACACGATCTTGGGTTGCGGCGAAAGCAGGCGATGACTGAACAGACACGGAAGTCGGGCTTGAAGATCGTTTCGCTTCACCTTGTCCAGCCCGCGTTTTCGTGTACAATGTGCCGTTCGGCACACCCAGAGACGTGAGGTATCGCATGGACCCCAAGAATATTCGAAACTTCAGCATTGTCGCCCACATCGACCACGGCAAGAGCAGCCTGGCCGACCGGCTGATGCTGAGCATGGGGGCGATTACCGACCGCGAGTTCCGCGATCAGTTGCTCGACGATATGGATCTCGAGCGTGAGCGAGGGATTACGATCAAAGCGTCAGCGGTGACGCTGGAGTCGACCCTCGACGGGCAGAAGTACATGTTCAACCTGATCGATACGCCCGGGCACGTGGATTTTCATTACGAGGTGAGCCGGGCGTTGCAGGCGTGCGAGGGGGCCATTCTGGTCGTCGACGCCGCACAGGGGGTCGAGGCCCAGACGGTGGCCAACGCCTACCTGGCCGTCGAGGGCGGGCTGGAGATCGTCTCGGTGGTCAACAAGATCGACCTGCCGTCGGCCCGGCCCGACGACGTGGCCATGGAGATCGAGCATCTGCTGGGGGACCCGGCCGAAGATGCGATCTACTGCTCGGCCAAGAGCGGCAAGGGAATCGACCCGCTCATCAAAGCGATCATCGACAAGCTGCCCCCCCCCGCAGGCGACCCCGACGCCCCGGCGCGGGCGCTGATCTTCGACAGCAAGTACAACGACTACCGCGGCGTGGTGATCTACGTCCGCGTCGTCGACGGTGAACTGGCGGTCGGCGATAAGATCCGCATGATGGCCACCGGCGGGGTCTTCCAGATCAGCGAGCTGGGCAAACACACCCCCAAGCCCACCGCCGTCAAGCGGCTCAGCGCCGGCGAGGTGGGCTACGTCGTCGCCAATATCCGCGCACTGAGCGATGTGCATGTCGGCGACACCGTCACCGGCGAGAACCGCAAGGCCCCCGAGGCCCTCCCCGGCTACCGGGCGCCGCAGCAGATGGTCTTCAGCGACTTTTACTGCGGACCCGAAACCCAATACCCCGACCTTCGCGAAGCCCTGCTGCGACTGCAACTGAACGACGCCGCCCTCACCTTCGTCCCCACCAGCGGCGAGGCCCTCGGGTTCGGCTTCCGCTGCGGATTCCTCGGCCTGCTGCACATGGAGATCGTCCAGGAACGACTCGAACGCGAAAGCGGGGTCGACATTGTGCAAACCGCCCCCACCGTCCCGTACGAGGTGCTCACCACCAGCGGCGAGGTGATCGAAGTCGATTCGGCCGGCGATCTGCCCGACCCCAGCGTGATCGAGGAGATCCGCGAACCGGTCGCCGACGTGAACCTCATCGTCCCGGCCGACTGCATCGGGGCCATCATGCAACTGTCGCTCGATCGCCGGGCGACCTACAAGAAGACCGAATACCTCTCGGCCGATCGGGTGATCCTGACGTTCGATTTCCCCCTGGCCGAAGTGATCTACGACTTCTACGACAAACTCAAGAGCGCCACCCGCGGCTACGGGACCATGGACTACGAAGTCACCGGGTTCCGCGCCAACGACCTGGTGAAGATGGACATTCTCATCAACGACCTGAAGGTCGAGCCGCTCAGCGTGATCGTCCACCGCTCCAAAGCCGACAACCGCGGCCGCAAGCTCATCATCCGACTACGGAGAGAGATCTCCCGTCACATGTTCGAGATCCCCATCCAGGCCGCGATCGGAGGACGTATTATCGCGCGCGAGACCATCAGAGCCCTTCGCAAGAACGTCACCGCCAAATGCTACGGCGGCGACATCAGCCGCAAACGCAAGCTGCTGGAAAAGCAGAAAGCCGGCAAGAAGCGAATGAAAATGGTCGGCAACGTCGAAATCCCCCAAAAAGCCTTCATGGCCGTGCTGGAAATCGGGGATGACTAGGATTAGCGGCCAGTTTCCTTGCAAGGGTTGCGGAAAGCTGCACACGCGATTGGCCATCACTTAGTCGATATTTTGGGTCGATAACGCTTACGTCGACTGGCGGTAACCGGCAACTGCGCCGCCACTCTCACGCTGGCGCTATATACGGTCCCGATCCGCTTTTCTTCCACGCATTTCTGGAGCGCTTGAACCGATAACTCTTTTTTATCACTAGCCTTGCTCATCTCACGCTCCCCATCTATTCGCAAAAAGCTCTACTTGAATTGCAATATTTATCGACCAAATGACCAAGCCACTGGAGCCATTCTTCTCAATAGCCATCATTGCCGCCCTCACAGCCAACGTCTCTCTCTCCGGGTACGCGTGCGCCAGACCGCCCCCACCCCGGGGGACACTCCGTAGCCTTCTGCGAAATATAGTCATGCTACGATCTTGACAAGAGCAACCACTCTCATTATAGATGTCTACAATCATCTAAACTTCATATATGGGGAATCATCATGTCTGTCTGTTTGCTAACCCCTGTTTACTTGCCGATCACGTTCATGGGCCAGTACGTTTACCTTCACGTCAATGAAGAAGGCGGCCTGAGGATTCGTGAGGTGTACGATATCTTCTTCAAATGTCCAATGGACCTCGATACCTTACGTGTTCGCTGTATTTCCCCTCACGACCTTCTCCTGAATACTGCCGATTGCGAACAGCCGACGATCGCGGCTACGGTTGCGAAGGCGCCAGGTAGCCACGGGAAAGACGACGTTGTTTACGAAACTCCTGTTGGCTACGGCGCTTCGTTTGACCCAAACAATGGACTGTTCACTATATCCGTTGCAGAAACTGATCCTGAAGGCAGTTTTGTGCCTCGGAAGCGAGTTCTGACCGGCAAAGTCGTTGTGCCGACAGTCGGCCTCTTGGATAACATGGCCGACAAGGAAGCCATTACGATTTCCCAGATCTGCGGAACCGTGTTTGAACTGGGCTTTGATCGCTTGGTGAAGGGAGAGGATTACGCGGTGAGGCTTGTGCTGGAGCCGGTCAACCTACTTGGGTTGTCTGCGCGTAGAGATTTGCAGTACTTGGAGACTCCTGCTTCCCACATACACTGGGCTCAAGACGCAACGCTCTTTTGCCCCAAGTTCTGCCGCTTCAATTACAGCGAATACCTCGCCTCCGTTGCTCCTGATGAGTTCCCAGAGTATGCCGATTCGATTAATGGTATTCGTGCAGTTGTCGATTCCGATGAATGGATAACCGCGCCAATTCGAAGGCAACGACTCATTCTCGTGGCGCCTTCGGATTGTAGCATTGATCACCATGACTCCACTGTTGGTCTCGTCTGGTGGGTCACCAAGCACGTGCTTGCGGACGGAAGGCCCGCCGAAGAGTTCGGGAGCGGTTGTGACACTTATTGGATGGGTGATGCAGAGAGCATTGCAATTAGAGCGTGGCAGTATCTCCACGACAAAATGCAAGACCAGCCGACGCACGTAGATAAGGCCATGACCGAGATTGGAACAGATGATGAGAATACTCGGTTGATTTTGGAGCAACTCCAGGAAGAAGAGGTTTTGTTGGCGAATTCTGATGGAACGATTCAAGCAAAGCCGGGTGTGACTGACGACGAAGCGAATACAGCCATCTTGGCAACCGCTCGGAATGGCCAAGTCCGCAGAAACTTCTTCTGGCGCGGCTATGAGATTCGTTACACTCTAATGTACAAGTACTTATCGAATGAGGCCAAAAGACGGATTCGGGTCGCTTCCGCCAGACAGGATATTGGATTCTATGCTTCCATTGTCGCAACGGTTCTGTCATTGATATCGTTGTGGATCACGTTGGCTGCGCTTTCACCATAAAGAGTTGCTGGCATATGTGGGCTTCCGGGACGGCTGGGCTTACATTTTTGGTCTACAGGAACTTCCTTGACAGAGGTTGTCTTGCGAGATAATCTATGTAATTGTCTATGAAAGGGACGATTATGCGCGACGAGCAAGATGAACAGTTGGTTTCTGCGCACACTGGAGATAGTTTGTCAGAGAATGGCGGGATACTGGGCAACGCCGAGCCAGCCGAGAGGCTCAGGTTGTTGATTTCGGAACGCCGGAATCTTTTGGCCTATGCTGCAGCAGATCGAGCAAATCACTCATACAGCTTGGTTCGGAGATTTCGCCGAGGCTTTGGGGTAGCTTAGCCGCCTGATATTTCCGGGGTTATAGTACCAGGGGCATTGGGGTATCTATCCAGTAAGGCTATGGGGCTTTTCTCAGCAGTATCTCCAGGTCGGCGTCACTGAGCAGCCAACCCGTGAAGGGTGCGGGTTCCCCATGCTTCAGATGAACCGCTTCGTCGGTCGAATACGGCGCGACGGCGGGCGTACAGCCGGACACGGCGAACACACAGATCACCAGCAGCAATGTCGCGACCCCGGCGACGTGTCGGACGAATCTAAAAGCGCATGCGGACGATGGCGCTGAGGAAGGGTCCGTCTTCGAGGTCGATGCGGTTGTTGTCGCGGTCATCGTAGGTTCTGCCGAGGAAGAAGAATCGGTCGAAGGCGTAGCCGCTGCTGAGGTCCAGGACGATGGTTTCGGTGGCTTGCCAGCGAACGCCGGCGGCGATTCGCTTGTCGTCGTAGAACAGCCGGTCGTCCTTGTCGCGGCGCCGGCTGAGCATGTACGCGTCGGTGTTCCAGGTGAACCGGGTGTACAGACCCACCTTGGGCAGCACGTTGTAGGTGGCTTGGGCGTAGACGTTGCGAAGCATCAGGTATCGCAGGTCCAGCCGGAGGCGGTCGATGGGGGAATATTGGATGAAGGTGTACGGAACTCCCAGCAGGCCGCGGAAGTTGCCTTGGCGATTGACGATGTAGCCGGCGCCGGGCAGGGGGATGTACGGCAGCCACTCCCGGGCGTTGACGAACGTCAGCAGCAGCAGCCATCCCTCGTTGTCGGTTTCGGGAAGCCGCAGCATGCCGGTGGCCGAGAATCGGAACTCCTCGCCGGTATCGAAGGGCCGGTCGCTGGCCGAACCGATCGAGACATCCACGCCCCATATCGCGCCGGTGTCGAGTTTCCGGCGGTACGCGGCGCCCATTCCAATGCGCCACAAGCGGTCGGGTAGCCGCCGACCCGTAGCCGGAAGCCGGGCCGTGGTCGTCAGGTCCCAGGCCCCCACGCGGCCGTGAACCGCCAGTTCGTCGGTTTCGCCCCGGTAGGCCGGAACGCTGAAGGCCAACTGTTGTCGATAGCCGGAGAACCTGGCGCCTTGGCCGACCACATCGACCGGGAAGTCTCGGTTACCGGCCCAGGTGGCTTTGGGTTTCGGTTTGGACTTGCCGATATCGGGATCGAGCCACTGGCGCATCCCGAACTGGCCGAACTGCCCGAACGCCGCGGGCGCAACGGTCAGGAGTACGACGATGATCGCCAGAATCCGGCGTGTGAAAGAACCCCCCATCGGCATCCCCCCCTTCGGATGCGTCAGCTACCGAAGTATAGGCGCTGGAGGCGCCGACGGACAAGCCGCGGCCGATATCGATCACGGTCCTTGGGCTCGCAGACAACGCAGGCGCCGGCGGAGGGCCGCCACGTCGCGGCCGGCCAACTCGTTGTGGATGCGGACGTTCTCGCGCCGTTGGCGATTCCGCCGGCGAGCAGGCGCCGATGACAGCCACCATTGAGCGGCCAGCAGCGCCAGCGACGCCATGGCCGCGACCAGCTCAATCACCGTCGGCGCCCGTTTCGGGCAGCGCCTTGGCCAGCGCTTCGGCGAGGTCCAGCACCCTGTCGAGCATCGGCTCCCAGGCGTCGGGGACGAGGTCGGTCTCGCGAGCCAGCTCGGCCTTGAGAATGGCCCGTCCCCAGATATACATCGTCGGCAGCGCTACCGCCGCGACCGCGCAGACGGGCGCCACCCAAGGATGATCGGCGACGGCGGCCAGCAGCCCCGCCGCCAGCGTGCCGATCGCGGCGGTCCAGAATTCGGTCGACTTGATTCCCGGTTTGATTTCCATGCGTTGTCCTTTCATCGAATGAGGTGTTTGAATCCCAACAGCGACGCCACGACGCCGGCCAGCATAACGGCGAGGCGCCAACCGGCGGTGAGTGCTCTGCGAGCGAGCGTGTCCTGGGCGACCTGCCGCAGGCGGAGATGGTCCAGTTCGGTCTCCAGCCGCGTCAGTTGGCTGCGGTGGTCGGAGCCGACGGCGAACAGTTCGGCCACGCGACCGTTGGTGCGGGTCGCCTGCACGTGTGTGGCTTCGGCGACGGTCGCGATGTGCCCCAGCGTCTGGCGAATATCGGCGAACGCCTCGGCGCAGGAACGAGGTATGCAATCGCGGCAAGGCGGATCGGTCATGGGTCGGTCCTTCCTGTTGATCTACAGAAATCGCGACGGGTTGCGGCCGCCGGCGGTGTCGAGGATGAACTGCTCGAATCGGTCGACGGCGACAACCTGCACGCCGTTGCGATCGGTGCGGGTCTCGACCTTCGCCAGAAGTCGCGACGCGTCGGCGGCCGTTGCGTTCAGTCGCGACGCCACTTGATGAATGGTCAGGTAGGCGGCCGAAGTCGCCCCGAGGTCGGCGACCGGGAGCCGCTGACGAAGATGCTCGACGCGGCGACGCAACTCGACGTTCTCGCCAAGCAGTTCGATGCTGCCGCGGCTGGCGGGGCCGCGGCCTCTGAGGTGGGCGTTCTCTTCGGTCAGTTCGGCCAGTCGACGGCGAAGGGACTCGGTATCGGGACGGATCGGGGGGCGCTGCGTATCGGGCACGGACATCTCCTTACAGGTAGGCCTCGTCGGCGACGGGAAGATCTCCGCACATCGCTCGCCGCTGGGCGGGGGTCATGTTCAACGCGACGTCCAGGCGACGATCGGGGTCAAGGGCGGCGAACGCTGCCGCCGATGAAGCCTCCGCTCCTTCCAACGCCGCTCCTTGGCGACCGGCGCGGGCGTCTTCATCGGCGGCGCGACGAAGAAGCTCCTCCACCTGAGCCAGCGATTCGACGTGCTCGGGATGTTCGGTGTTGATCTGTCGCCGGTGAGGGTCGGGCATCGCCTCCAAGGCGGCCATCGTCTCCGGGAGCGGGCCGCGATAGGGAACGAGGTGCGGAACCAACTCGGCCAGTTCGGCCGCTTCACGCTTGAGGATGATGTTCTCGGCCTGAAGCTCGACCGGTCCGGCCGACGGCGCAGCCAATTCCCGTAGGGTGAGGTTCTCTTGGGCCAACAGGTCGATGCGTTGACGAAGCTGTTCGGCTTCGACATGCAATTCAAGGGTCGGTGGTTGCATGGGTCTCCTTTGGTCGTCGCGGCGGCGCCGCGGGCGGGTCATTCGTTCGCGGAGTTGTCATATCGTTCGATAAAACGCACGACGGTCCAAGGCGGCAAGTGGTTGGCCTTCTGGGTTGAAATCTCCCGGGTTTCCCACGTGCCCGTGTCAATGTTGGTGGAGCCGCACGGCGGGTCCTCGGCGTCTATCGATATGGCGTGGCAATGCTCTTTGACGCCCTGGCCGTTCCTGACCGCGACGGTATCGAAGTCCGAGTCGTTCGCGTCCTGGCCGACCGGGAACGTACCGGTCATGTTCACGATGGGATTGGGGCGGCCGGAGGTGCCGTAATTCTTGCACTCGGTCCACCCCAGAGGCGGATCGCCGGCGCTGATCGCCCACATGCGAACGGTCCCGATCATGGCGTCCTCGTGGCCGGTGACCGCCACGTAGACGCCGCCGGCCGCCGGCAGGTAGCCGAGCACGCCCCCCGGTTCGACGTTGGGGTCGCAGCCGAGTGTTCGCGGCAGATAGATGCGAATCGTCACTCCGGCGACAGCCCCGGAGCCGCTATGATCGGCGCAAGGGTGGCAATCCACATACGATCCGTTGCCGGTGCGGTTGCGCCACTTGTCCGAGGCGCTGGCCCAGCGAACGTCAAGGGTCGCCGACGAGGGCGGCTGAATATGGGGATACGCCGCAGCCAGCGCCGCGACGTCGGCCTGCCCGTGGCGGCCGATGATATCATGGGGACGGGTCATGGGTTCACCTGCAGCAAGGGACTGTCGAGAATGACTTCGGTCTTGTTGGCGCCTTCGGCGAAGATCCACGACACGCCGATCACGCCGGCGGGGCGCGGGGCGCCCCCGCCGACGGTCAGGCTCACTTGACGACCGCCGGTGTGCGACCACGCCATGCCGGGGCAAATGTTCCGCACCAGCGATCGCAACACTACCGACCCATGACCCATCGCATCTTCGCCGGCGTCTCGCACCGCTTCGGCGTAGGCCGCGGCGTCGAGTGAATCGTCGGCCGTCACGGCCGCTCGATCGCCGGGATTGCCGCCGGGGGCGACCGAGGCCAGACGAAACCGATCCGGCCGGTATTCCACGCGGGACGAAGCGAACGGCCAACTGGAATCCAGACGGTACGGCGCCCGGCCCGTCACGGCCGCGTCGGCGGCGATCGATCCGACCAGGCGAAATCTCGCGGCGTAGTCGGTCGCGCCGGCGTTGGAGCGGAGGGCGTTGTGCAGAAGCGTCGCCAAAGAGAACTTGCCCCGGCCCAGGCAGTACTTCTCTCGCAACGCCGTCGGGGCGTTGGCGTACGGGTAAAACGTGTCGGGCCGGGGGATGTGAATCGTGAACCCAGCGCGATCGGCAAGCACGGTCGCATGCGGCAGCAGGATCCAGGAGTTGTCGTCGCCATCGACGCCAATCTCGACATAGGCCGGCAGGCGCCCCGACCCGCTCGCCTCGGTCGCACGGAGCAACGTCGGGCCGACCGGTCGAGGGCGGCGCATGAAGTCGGCCGACCCGAGCATCTCGGTCAGATCCGGCAGGCGCGTGACATCCGGCAGATACGCGCCGTCTTCGTTCCACACGAACGTGCGGAACACGTCGAAGTACGTGAGGTTCTCATCGCCGCCGCGACAGTATCGCTGAAGGAACTCCTCGTTGTCGGGGGGGTTGGCGACGCCTTCGTCGATGGCGTCCATCTCGGGCACGACGTCATCGACGGCCCAATCGTCCAAGTCGTGGTCGGCCGTATTCCACGCCGGATGCAGATCACGCGTCTGGGCGTTGGCGTCGAAGCCCAGGCACACCTGCACGCGACGAACGTCGCCGACGACGGTGACGTCGTTGCTGACGTTGTGACAATCTCGCAAGAACTCCAGCCGCTGCACCTGGGCGATTCGCCCGGCGGCGGTTGCAATCGATTCTCGCCCCCCGGCGGTGTCGGCCAGCACGGGCGCCTGTCCCCGCGGTTGGGTGGGCCGGCGTTCAAACACGCCCAGCAGATGCCGCGAGCAGCCGTCGTCGTAGCTCTGGCCATCGGGCCATGGCTCCAGGCGGAAGCCAAACCCCACCGGGGAGAGGATGCGACCGATGGCCGTCAGCAGCGAGGCGCCCTCAAGGACCACCTGCGGCAGAACCACTCCGGCCAGCAGTCCCTTAATCGCCTCCCAGTCGGTCGTCGGGGAGATCACGCCATAACCGTCGACGTACTCGATCAACGATCGCAGGGCGGTATAGGCCGTCCAGTGTTCGGCCTCGATCACCGGCGCCCCGCCCCCGGAGGACGCGACCAGGCGCCCGGCCGGTTCGAAGACGCGACACTCGCCGTCGACGGCGTCGGTCCCGCTGAGCGACCAATCCACCCCGCCGGCGTCCGGCGACTGTGAGGCGTTGGGCCGGCCGTCGGCGTTGAACACGGTGGGCAAATCGGCCACGAACACCGCCTCACGAATGGCGGCCTCGGCGGTCAGTGTCCCGGCGAGTTCCTTGTCGTCGGCCGCCGGCTTCTTGCACCAGCAACCGTGAACCGCTTTGGCGCGAAGGCGAATCTCCGGACCGTAGGCGACGATCGATCGCGATTCGGCGTCGGGGTTCGACTGGATCAGAATCGATTCCTGCCCCACGTGCCCGACGAACCACGGACCGTCGGCGTCGTCGACCAGGATAATCTCATCACCGGCGGCCGGCCATGGGCCGGGATTCTCGATGCGCTTGAGGCCGGCGCCGCCGGGTCCCCGCCCAAGCTGACACGACAACGACAGCGTCGTCAGCGCCCCGTTAGCGCCCCACCGCAACCGAAGCGGCTCGATAGCCTCGCACCGGACGGAAGGACCCCACCCCGGCGCGCCTTCGCCGCCGGCGGCGACGCGACGGCGGAACACCCGCAGACGGCGAGGATAGACGACCGGCGTAACGTATGTAGAGGGCAATTGCATTACTGGCATGATCGTCCCTGTTCTGAAGCGGTCTCTAAAAACCTCCGCCGGCGTAGACCCGCAGCGCATCAGGAGCCGCGGCGTCGGCGACGATGGGTCCGGTGGTCGCCGGTCGACCCGGAGTCTGGTCGGCGGCGCGTGCGACAACAGCGACGTACCCGGTCTGACCGTCAGTCCAGGTAAGCTCGGCGGCGTACTCGCCCCTGCCGGTCGCCGCGACGGTGAGCACGGCTTCGCCCGACGTATCCACCCGCGCATCGGGTCCGGCGTAGACGGCGAACGCAGCCGCAGCGGCGGCGCCCTCATCGTCGTAATTCCATCGCAGACGAATCCCGCCGGCCGGGCCGGTCGCCGCGGTCAGCGCGATGATCGGCCCCGGTCGAGCGCCGACCCATTCGCCCGCGGCGTCGAACGTCGCCTCCACCGCACACGACAGATCCGGCGTAACGCGGCCGTCGAGCACAGGGCGAAGAACGTAGGTGTAGGTCGCATTGGGCGCGTGCCCGGCGGCCATAACTTCGACGCTGTTCTCTCCCGGCGACGCGGCGCCCACGATGGTGGTGAAGTCGACCGAACTGAGCCCCCCGCAGCCGCGGTAGACCCTGTAGCCGGTGTAACTCACGAGCCGACCACGCCGAACAGCGACCGGGCGCGAAGGTCGACCAGGTCGGCCGCGTCGTAGGCGCCGCTGACGCCGCCGCTGGAGGCGGTACCGGTGGCGATGCTCGCCAGCGGCACGTGGGGCGTCGTCGCCGGGTTGGGCAGACCGGTCGTATTGACCGCTAGAACCAGGGTCGCGCCGCTGACGGTCAGGTAGACGTAATGGGTCGCGTTGTCGGTGAGCGCCTGCCCGGTCGCGCCGGCGTAGCTACACACGGTCGAACTCGCCGAGGCCGCCCCGGGACGAACGCCGAACGTAAGGTCGCCGTCCTTGTACGGCCGCAGTTCGTTGATGACCTTCTCGAGCGTCAGCATGCGGTGCAGCAGGCGATACATCGTGGTGTGGTACGGCGATTCGCCGATCCCGGGATACGTCAGGTCCACATCGGCGTCGGTGCTGCCGCTGAGAGCGTCGGCCTGGGCGTCGGTCAAAGGGGTTTCCGCCATGTCAAATGTCCTTCGTCGATAGGGTGTGGCAGTCCGTTGAAAAATGGGTTCCGTCGCGAGATCGAGCGGAATTGCCGAGCATCAAGGAAGAAAACACAGGCAATGCCTTAGCATTGCCGAGTATTTCTGACGCAGACGCACAGGCAATTGAGCCGATCGTAGCAGGAACAGCTTTTTCAACGGGCTGGTAGGATCCATCCGACCGTTGACCGGGGGTCAACCGCCTTGGATGTCTTGGGATTCAGTGAACGATAAGACCAGCGTGTCGGTGGCCGGCGCGTAACTGGCCACGGTCAGGTTCTGCGCGGGTCGGGCGTAGGTGGTCAGCGTAATCGACATCGTCGTCGCCGCCGATTCGTTGCCGGCCGCGTCGAGTCCGACGACCGTCACCGGGTAGGCGCCCGGCCCCAGCGCATCGGATCGCCAGCTCAGCAGTTCGCAATCGAAGGCGAACTCCCCAACCCCGAACCCCGCGCCGAATCCGGCGGCTTCGTGGGCGTCGTAGCCGAACCCGCTTCCCAAGTGCGAACCGAATCCGCATGCGTGGCGGCCGCCCGGGTAGATCGGTCCGGTGAACACCTCGATCGTCGCTTCGGCGGCGCCGGCGGCGCCGCGATACACGCGCCAGCGGTCGTCGGGACGGTGGGGACAGATGATTTGAGGAATCCTGACGTAGAGACGATTGCCGGCGTCGCTGTCGGCGAACGCCTGCGGCCAGAAGTTGGTCGAGCCGTCGGCCGGATCGACCGCCAGCAGGAACACCACATCCGAAGCCGACAGCGGTCCCAGATCACACGACCACGTCGGCGCCGGCGAACTCTGCCATGCGACCAGATCGCCGTTGACGTAGCATTGCACCACCTTGTCGGGGTGAGCGTTGCCCACCACCACAACGACGCCGGCGTCGTGAGGGACCAGGTCCGATAGGGTGACGCCTGTTTCGGTATAGCTCATGGTGTCAGTTGCCTCAGTCGAGCCCGAACGGGCAGATAGGCGGCGTACGAACCGGACCCGAGGCGAGCCACTCGCACCGGACCGTGGGCGTACTGGATCAGCAGGCAGTTGGAGTAGGCGCAGCCGTCGACGCCGGTGAACGTCGCCACCGTCGCGCCGTCGGCCAACTGCTGACGCTGGCGGCACGCCGCCAACGCCGCGTTGCGAGCCAGGGCCGCCGCCGCGCCGAAACCGGTCAGCAGGCCCTCGACCTCGATATCGCGACCCCCGATCCCGTGGGGCTGAGCGAACAGGCCGTTCAACCCCGGCATCGTCTCGGTGTATACACGCGTCTGCGGCGAGCCGATGCGATTGCTCGACGCCTCCGAGGTCAGCGTTACGCCGTTGAATTTCGGATCAGCCATGGTCGGCCTCCCCCCCCAGGCGAGTGTAAGCATTGGCCGCGGCGTCGCCGGGAAGCCGGGCGTAGTAGTGAGCAATGTAGACCCCGCCGGCCGATGCGGCGTCCATCCGGTCAAGCGTCGGTCCCGGCGATGGGCCGCCGGAGGAGCGCTCCGACCACGAGCCGCCCTCCTCATGGAGCGACGCGACCGGCGGCGACTGGCTCTGGGAGAATTCAAACGACGCGGCCGGATCGAGATCCTGTGCAGTCTCGGGCGCAACAACGCTTTGGGGCCACGATGATGCGGCAAGATCGTCGCCCGCGATCGTCTGCGATGCGTGGTCGGCGCCGATGGGGTTGGTTTGGGCCGGTGGCGCCGCCAAGAGTCGTCGCAGAATCGAGCCGGCGCCGGTGGACTTCGATTCGGTCGCCCCCCTGGCGGGTCGCCCGTGCGATCGCTTCGGTATGCTCGCGCCAATCGCCGCCAGCACCGTCGCGGCGATGCCGGTCGAGCTGGCGCGCCGCAAGCCGCGAAGGGTCGGCCCGTCAAGCGGGATGTTGATCTGACTTGCCATGGATTCTGTTCCTTTTTGGATTGACCCGTTCTTGTTGGGCGATCAGAGGAACGGATCGCCACTGTCGCGGCGTCACTCGGTCTACATCGGAATTCGATAACCCTGATTCGACGAGCTTCGATGAGACGGGTTGCGTACTAGCCCCCCGCAGTGCGGGGGGTCCGAAGGCGTGCGACCCCACCCTCTTGAGTGCTCGCCGTTACTAGCCCCCCGCAGTGCGGGGGATCCGAAGGCGTGCGACCCCACCCTCTATGGATCGAACCGCCGCATCCGGGCGGGCGACATCGGATCCACAACGGGCGCGCCCAGCCCAACGACATCCAGTCTACAACGAGCGTATTGTCGCCCAGCGACCCCCTGCACTGCAGGGGGCTAGTAACGACGGGCTATCGTGGGTAAGAGTTTGTGGACACTCAACCGTTTTCCTCTCATTCTCGCGTCGCCCCTTGGGCCCAGCTCAGCAGTTCGCCGATCCATGGGGGGCGTTGGTCGGCGTCGAAGCTGAGCAGGTCGGCCAGGTGAGCGTCGGAGAGGTCGTATTGGGTCAGCAGCGCCTCGCGAGCCAGGGCCATCACATCGCACAGCAGGTCGGCGGGGGCGGTTGGATTGAACGTCAATCGCCGCCGCCGCAGACGTCGGGCCAGTCGCCTCAGCAGCGCCGGGATCCGGGGCCATCGGTCGACGCCGTCGACCCGGACGGTCGCTTCGCCGGCGGCGTCGAAGCTCGGATACACGCGTAATCCCCGAGGCGGCAGTGCGAACGCTACGCCGCGAAGGTGCAGCTTCGCGCAGCGGTCGGGATGGGGGGCGTCGGCCTTGCGGCTTTGGACTTCGAGGCGTCGATCGTGATCGTTATCGCCGGTCATGCGATGCTCGGCGCCGCTTCGGCGATGAACGGAAGGGTGGCCGTCGAGGCCGCGTCGCGACGAACGACGCCGTCCCAGCCGCCGATCGAACAGTTGTTGATCGTCACGGTCTTGTCGGCGGCGCCGGAGGCGTCGGTCCAGGTGAACACCAGCGCGCCAGTTCCTCCCGAAGCCGCCTGCGCCTGGACGGGGTCCAGCAGGGCGACCGTCCCGGAGGTGCGGCCGGTGGTGTATCGGGCGACGCTCTCGTGAGTGTCGTCGTCGGCGGCGGCGTGGATCTCATCGTAGGCCTGCGAGACGCTGATCGAAACGACGCCGGTGATCGACGCGCCGCCGATGGCGACGTTGGTGGGGTTGTGATAGACGCTGAATGCCATGCGACGAACTCCTTGTCAGTGTGAGGTTGAATCGTTCAGTGTGTACGAAACGTCCAGCGGCAGCCGGGCCAGCGCCCACGGCGGCTGTTCGGCCGTGTCGAGGACGGCCTCGCCCCATTGCAGTCGGTTGCGCCATCGAGCGCCGTCGCCGCAGTAGCACGCGTCGGCCGGGGCGGCGGCTTCGACGGCGTTCTTGGCGGCGTTGACCAGGCGAAGGATCTCGGCCAGCCGGCTCGCCTCGTCGGCGCCGCGTGCGGAGATGTTGGCGGCGATGAACAGCTCCAGCGTCACCGCACAGTGCCGCATGCCGTCGGGGGCCTCGCGTTCGGTAGCGCCGTCGAACCGCACAATCGCCTTGGGATGCGGCCCGGTCAGTTGGCACTCGGCGGCCTGGGCTTGCGACGTCGTCGTCGCGACGGCGGCGAACACCGCCGCCCCGTCCATTCGGGCCTCGCCGAGTGCGGCCAGAACGTCATCGATGATCGTCCACTCGGTATTGGCGACAGTAATCTCGGCCATATCGTCCTCTCCTCCTTATCCTCGGGCCAACCGATGGGCTCCGCCGCCGACATCGGCCGAAGCCGCGGCGGTTGCGTCGGAGGCCAGCGTCAGCGTCAGCGTCAGCGACTCCATGATCCGTGCGAACTCGGCGGCGAACAGATCGCGCTGACGGCTGTACACCGTGTCGGCCGCCCGATGGTGATGGCGGCCCAAGGCGATCTCCAGCGCCCGGTACGCGCACGCCAGCCGCAGTTGAGAAGGATTGGCGATGCGGCGGAGATCGGGGACCGTGCGCGACGCGTCGGTGATGAACCACGCCTCCGGGGCGCCGCGACCGCCGAAGTGCTCGCTGAACATTCGCGACACACGGCCCAGCACGTCGTCGCCGGCAATGCGGATGAACTCGGCCATCCCCTCGGCGGCGTCGTAGCCGGGCAGGTCGTCGATCCCCTCCCACAGCGCCGCCAGGTCTTCGTCGGTACACAACGCCGCCTGTAGGGGCGCAATCGAATCGGCGGCGCATCGATGAATCCAGAACGCCCCGCTGAGTCCGCTGCCGTTGGCGCCGGCCAGTTCGACCTCGACGGCCCCGGCCGCGGTTCCATCGACGCCGGAGACGTCAGCGGCGCCGGAAGCCACCCTGTCGCCGGCGGCGCAGGCGGGGTGTTTGTACAATTCGGCGGTGAGCGACCCGTCGATGACGGTCGTCTTCAGCCACAGGACGCCGTTGTCGGTATTGGGCGCCGTTCGTCGGGTGCTCAGCCCCGACAACCGCCATCGAGACGTGTGCAGATCGCCGCGGTTCTCGTAGCAGAGGATCGATTCCCACCGCCTCGCCCGCGGTGCGGCCGCCGCGGCCGATGCCGTACCGTCGAAGGTGTTGGAAACGTGGTAGGTCTCGCCGTCGTAGACATACTCGATCCATCCGGTGTAGGCCAGGTCGGGCGCCGGATCGGTGAATGCGAGGGCGTAGTATCCCCCGCCGACCTCGGACATGACGGTCGCGTCGGCGACGACGACGGCGTCGGTATCGGTGCGCTTGACGCCGTACGCGCCGGTCGGATCACTGGCGACGACGCTCAGACCCGTCTGGGGGACGCCGCCGATTTCGATTCTGACGGTGAAGGTGGATTGGCTCATGAGAAGCTCACTTTGTGTTGGTGAAAGCTAACCTGATGATCGTGGAGGCCCGTAACGTCCGCGGCGGGCAGGCCGGTAGTGACGTACGCGGTGTTGTCGTCGCCGACGGCGATTTCAATGCGGCGATTGACGGCCGACGCCAGTAGCGAGTAGTCACCCGCCGATTGATCGGCGTAACCGTCGGCGGTCACGTCGCGGTTGGCGGCGGTGGGGATGGCGGTATCGCCTACGGGGCCGTGGTCGGTTTCGCCGACGGCGACGCTGTCGCAGGTTCCGGAGGCGTTGCCGTACCAGACGTTGTCGGCGAGTAGCCAGCCGTCGCCGTAGGCCGATATCGACAGGCCGTAGCCGCCGTTGTTGGTGATGCGATTACGCAACAGAGTGATACCGCTCGGAGTGGTGGTGAAGCCGAGCCCGTCGCCGCCGTTTCCGTCGATCGTGCAGCCGATCAATTCCGCATTGGAGGATGGATTCCTCACACCGTCGCCGATGTTATCTACGATCAGCCAGGAGTCCAGTTTTCCGCGATGCTCGTAGACGCCGACGCCGCAATTGCGGGCGATGCAGAACTCGCTACGACCGAACAGCGGCATGGTGCGGTAACCGTAGGAGGTGGCGCCGTCCACTTCACAGAATCGCATGCGAGCGTATTGGAGGTAGTACAGCCAAGTAAATCCGGCATATCCGGGGTTGGTGACCTTGACGTGGTCGAAGAGCCACCCGGACGAACCAACGGACACAGCGGACTTGTAGACTCCGTAGGAGGCCGGGGTGTCGAAGTGAAGATACGCGACGGTCCAGCCGGTACACTCAAACATCTTCATTCCGGTGCAATCTGAATCGCAGTCGAAGTACGCATGTTCGGCAGTAACACCGTCGGCGGCGACGCCGCGAAGCGTGACGTTGTCGGCGGCGAAGAATTCATCAATCTGTAAGCCCATGGGCTTGACGAGATCAGAAACGGTAGTGGTGGTGGTTCCACCGTCAGGGGTAACCGTATTGCCAGGGAAGAAGCTACCTGATACATGTTCACCTAGCGCATAATCACTCCCCAAGCAGACGATGCGCATTTCGCCGGCTTGGCTTAGGTTCTCTATCAGGTCGCCGGGGTCGATGTTAGTAAGGGAAGCCACGAACAGTTTACGGAGCGTAGTAAGAGAGATATTGTTCGTCGGCGTGGGGGCGTTGATGACGAGGATCGTGTCGTTTTCGCCCGCCTCGGCAATAGCCCGCTGAACGCCGGCGGGACCGCCCCAGGCGTTGGCCAGGGAGAGGCCGTTGTGGGTGTGGGTTCCTTCGTAAAAGAAAGCCATGTCCGCGTAGTAGGTAGTCATGCCCGACCTCCGATCACGTCAGAGGAGGTCGCGGTCTCGATCGTCTTGGCCTCGACCGCCTTGACCCGCATGGCTTCGATAGCCTTGTCCTCGGCGGTCTTGGCCTCGGCGGCCTCGACTACCGCGACAGTGATTTCCCCGCGAACGCCCTTGCCGACTCGGGTCGGTTCAGCGTCGGCGCCGTCATCGAGAACCATCTGCGACTGTTGGCAGCGGTCGCAAATGGAGTCGGGATGCACCAGGCGGTTGGTGAGGTTGCAGCCGATGTAGTGGACGGCCTCGCCGATATTGAGAGGCGTCAGCGGTTCGGCGGCGGCTAAGTTGCGGTTCAGGATTGTTCGCATGGATGGGTCTCTCCGTCGATCGTGGGCGGGAAGTCAGTGCCGGGGCGGACGCCGTGTCAGCGCGGGCGCCGTCGGTCAACCTTCCGGGCGATTCGTTCGTGCAGCTTGCGTACGGCCTGCCGCTGCGCTTCGCTGACCGGACCGATCCTGCGAAGCTGTTGAATGTGAGCCGCGGCTGTCTTGTCCACCCTGTTGCGGTCCAGTGGCATTGTGTTGACTCCGTACGGGGGCGACGTCGTCGCCGGTTGAATTCGAATCGTCCGCGGATCGGTCGCCGGGCGTGGGCCCTTGTTCATCGTGCGAATGCGGCGGGTCGAGCGGATGGCGATACTTCTTGACGTTGCGGTACCAGTCGATCTGCGACATGCCGGGATGACCGTTGATTCGCTTGTCGATCGGACGGGCCATTAGGACCTTGGCGTGGGTCGTTTTCCCGTCGGCGCCGACGACCTTCCGCCAGCGACCGGTCCACATTTCGACCCGGTTGCTCCGCCAGGGAGCGCCGCCGCCATTGGGGGACGCGGGGTTCTTGGAACTGCCCTCGGCGAAGAATCGCCACAGAACGCCCCGTGCATCGACAAGGAAACGCCGCGTTCGCAGCACCACGTAATCCAGCGGGGTCGGGTTGCCGGCCGCGTCGGCGATCAGGGAGCCGTCGTGATCGGTTTGATACAGCCCGCTGTGCAGGTCGATGCTGTCGAGAATGTCTTGACGCTGGCGCTGCTCGGAGGGTTTCAGGTCGTAGGTCTGCATGAATGTCCTTTCGGTGCGGCGGCGAATGGCGCCCCGCGGCCGCCGCGGCGCGCACGAGGCGCGCCGGGCGACCAACGAGGCTATGGATGCCGACGGGGAACGAGGCGTGTTCTACGGCTCGCTCTAGGCGTCGGTGACGATGGGCACGCCGTAGCCGTCGATGACCTCGCACACGCCATAGGCGGCCGTGACGACGACTTCGCGAGCACGCTTGGAGGCGTCGTAGTCGTACTCGACGGTGATCGGGCGAAGCTGCACGAAGGCCATCGCCTCCTTGACGAACATGCCGCCGGCGACGTCGGCCCCGGTGTTGGCGGCGTCGACCTCGGTGGTCTGGTAGATCGGCACCCCGAACAGTTGGCCGACAAACCCGGCCGCCGGCTGACCCTCGGGGAGCACGCCGTTGCGGATCAGCTCGGGGAGGTTCTGATAGACCGCCCCGGCGCCGGTCAGCGCCGCGAACAGATCGGCCACCTGACGCGGGTGCAGCACGCACCGCTTCTGACCGGGGGCGTTGGCGTTGTCGAGGGTGTACATCGCCTCGACAAAGTCGGACACGGCGAGGTTCGTCCCGCTGGTTCCCACGGCGGTTCCGCCGTTCAGGTCGCCCAGCAGGGCGCACAGATCGGCGGTGACCTTCTGGGCGATGGCCCGGCCCTGGCTCTCGGCCCACAGAATGACCTGGCTATCCAGCCGCGACGACTCCTCGGCCAGCTTGGTCAGTTCGGTCGACAGGCCGACTTCGGAGATCGTAGCGTAGGCCCGCGTGGGCGTTCGCGCCGTCGAGACGATGTCGGCGTTCTCGGCTACGGCCGCCGCGGCGGTCGTCGGCAGAATCACCTTCTGCCACGTCAGCCCCTGGCCCGGCGGCTGGATGTCGTTGATCACCAGCGGCGCCACGACGTTGAACGGCCTGGCTTCCTGGATGACCGTAGCGACGAGGTGCTCGGTCGGAAGCGAGTACTGCAGGGTGGTGGTGGTAGTTTGCGCCATAGAGTTTCACTTTCAATGATAGGGTTACAGGTAACCGTCGCTGCCCGGACGCACGACGCCCATCATGGCCTCGCGCTGTCGCCGCGACATTCGCATCGCCGCGGCTCGGCGTTGGTCGGGGGGCAGGCTGTGGAATTCGGCCAGCGTGCTTGGCGCGCCGACCGATTCGACGACCCCCCCCATCGGCCTCGCGCCGCTGCCGGGGGACGACGAGGGTGATAGAAGGTTCGCGTTGGCTGCATCGGCCAGGAACCGCTCCACGAACGCCTCCGCATCCACGGGGGCGCCGTCGTCGGCCAGCAGCACGCGTCCCTGTTCGTCCAGGAACGTCGCCGCCAGCGCGCCGTCGGCCTGTTCGGTCATCACGACGCGGCTTCGCAGGATGCCGACGACCTGGTCGGGATTCAACGCCCCCGCCCCGGCCGCGGCCCGCCTGATCTGCTGGTCGCGAAGAACCGCCGCCAGTTGCGACTCGCGCGCTAGAAGCTTCTGACGTAAGGCGTCAGCGTCCTCGCCGGCGACCGGTTTGACGTCGCCCGCCAGCGGCTCTCCGTCCGGAGCCTCGCCGTCGGCGTCTGGCGTTTGCATCGCGGCAAGCTGCTGCTCGGCCTTACGGGCCCGCTGCTTGGCGGCCTGCCGCTCGCCAATGACCTTCTCCAATTCCGCACGAGGCACAACGTCCCCGGCGGGTTCGGCATGTGGCTCGTCCAAGCCGGCGGACGCCGCATCGATCGCAGCGGCCGCGTCCTGCACCACCGGTCCCGGAGGCGCAGCGGTATCGTCATGTTCTTGGGGCATCAAGGGTCCCTTTCTCACGCGCGTGCGCGGAGTAGAATCCGAATAGATAACGGGATAAATCAGGAGTTCATCGACCAATGAACAGGGCCGCAACCAGCTGCGTCCTGCTGTGGTTCACGATGGCGGCAGGAATCTCACAAGAGTGAGGATGAAACCGAATTCATTTCTTGCGAGGCTTTCTTCGCTTCGGCTGGAGCAGTTTCTGAGCTGTCTTCTCCACCTGGTGGAGGTGGTGCCCAAGCAGTGTCGTTCTCACCTCGTCCGCAGACATGTACGCCGAGAAGGTGTTCTTGCCGCCGGACAGATACCTCGCTACAACTGAAGCGGCCTGCAACGGCCGGAAATGCCTCCAGATTTTTTGCAGCGTATGATCGCATTTGAGTGTTCGTTCGCGACAACCGTGGTCGTGTGAATGGACCCCGCGCGTGGCAAGAACGGCCTCCGCGAGGTGAAGCGCCTTGTAGAAAGCGACGGTCGCAACCCAATCAGGAAACCCATCCTCCCCGGTCTGCAGGTGTTCAATTGCACATTGATTGCGCTCGGCAAGCGCGAGGTGATCGGATTTGCTAGGCATCCCTGTGATGGTACTCCAACGCGAAATTGTCGTCGAGAAATGCACATCGCGAATCGGGGGCCACACTGGGCAACGCAAGAACGCTGAGTCTCAGAGCGCTGAACTCGTCAGACAGAGCAATCTCCAAATCCACGTCCGTCAGTGCTTCCTCGAGCTCAGCGTCATAGGCTTTGCTCTTCTGCACTACAAGGAAAAGAAAAGTGACGTCCCGGACCGTAACATACGCTTGGGCGATCTTGTCATGGTGATCCCGGACCCATTCTCCCAAACGGGTTAGAAGATACTGGAATTGAGCGATACTCCGTTCGGCGGCTTCCTGTGCTTGGCAGGCCTCGATCACGTTCTTGACGCTCTTGACATATCTGTCCTGATTGGACGGAGTCACAACGACCTTTGTGTCGTCATCTTCCTTCCAATTGAGACGGAGAACACTACTTTTGGAGGTGGTCGTCATTAGCCCTGTCCTTCTCCCATTCTACTTCCAGCGTATACCAAACCGTCCATGGCTAATTATCGGCAAGATTCCTTCACGAGTCCCGTCTATTGCTGATACGCCTGCAAGAGATCCTCATCGCCTGTGCATATCATACAACAGTTTTAGATATAACGGCTTACAAAACCAGAATAACAAGGCGTTCAGCAAATCGACCGGTACCCACCCAGTTGCGATGCGAGATGATTTTATCGAGCTCGCCACGTCTGTCAACCCCATTCTTGCGTAGGTAAACGGCGTAGGCGCCTTCACTTCAATCCAGACTATCCACCCGGCAGTTTCACGAGGCTGCTTCGCTTACGATCGCGACGTCGACTTCGGCCATGGCTTTGGTGTGAGCGTCGGAGCCGTCTCGCATGAGCATGTTGGCCAGTTGTCGAACCATCTCGCGACCGATCTGGGGCGCTTGGGCGGCGACGCCGCTGCAATCGCGAACCCAGGTGCGAATGTTGGCGAGCATCTCGGCGACCGGCTCGAGGGCGTAGTCGCGATTGTAGACGACGCTGTAGCCAAGCTCGCTCGCCGCCTCCTCCGGCGCGATCACCCGACCGGTCACCATCGAGACCGCCTGACGCATCATCTCCAGCTCGGTCGCCTCCAGTTGGCCGGCGGTGGCGCGGAGTTCGTTGTCGAGGTCGGTCCGTTCGATGGCAAGTTTGAGCCCGCTGCCGGCTGTCGCGTTGATCTCGGCCATGCCGCCGCGGAATTTCAGCAGGCGAAGGATCTCCGCAAGATACAGCCCCAGCCACTTCCGCTTCTCGCGGATGTGGGCCACGTCGCCTTGGGCGATCTGTAGCCGGGCTTCGGGATTCGGAATCTTCCACACCACACCGGGTGCGTAGGTATCGGGCAGTTCGTCGGCGCCGACCCCCGAGAGCATCCAGCGCGTGACCGCCGCCAGCAGGTCGGCGTCGGCTTGGCTCTTGAGGTTCATCGCCACGTGAGCCACCATCGCCGGCCGCGTCAGCAGCGACAGCGGCACGCCGCCGGAGCCGGGCTTGCGGGACTCGGAGAAATACAGTTTGATAATCGGCGGCCGCCCCAGAACGTTCGGCCCGCGCCCGGTCAGCCGCACCGCTGTGCGACCGTCGCCGGTCGCGTCGGCGCGCCACACCCGCCATTGCGAATCGGTCAGCGTGAGGAATCGCGTCGCCGGCGATCCGACCGCGTCGCGCTCGTCGAGGCGGGGGTCGGTCCCCAGGCAGTATCGCGCCCACAGGAACCCCCCCGCTCCGTTGACGGCCCAGTCGGGTCGCTCCAGGGGCGAAAACCGGCTAAAGTAGGGACGTATCCCCGCGGCCAGTTCGTCGGCCTTGGTCCGCAGCTTCGCCCCGTCGGAGGCCGTCACCTGCGTCACCACGTCCACGCCGGTGACGTACATGTCCCAGCAGGCGCCTCGCATGAACGCATCCAGCGACGTGCCGGCCCCGTCGGCGTTGTGGATCAACGTGGCGATCAGCCCGGCGTACTTGCCGGGCCGAACCGTACGCCGCGGGTTCGTGCGCCACAGGTTGTCCACGCGAATGCGAACGCCGTCGCGACACATGTCCAGCGGACACGACATCCGCTTGCGATAGGCGTAGTCGTCGGGATGCTCCTTGTCGGAGAATCGCGACAGATACGTCCCGGCCTCCACCACGTCGAGGGTGAACTCGCTGGCGTCCAGCTCCATCTGCCAGCGCGAGCGGTGCGTGTCGTACAGCGGACTGTTCTGGTGCGGGTTGAATGCATTCATCCGGAGTATCTCATTTGCTGGGCCTGCGCCCGGACAGGGGCGCGGCGGTTCACGAAGTAGTACCTAAGCGCATCGGCGGGATGGTCCCACGGCTGCGGCTTGATCGGTTCGTCAATGTATTCGCCGTTCACCTGGCGAAGTCGATAGCTCTCAAAAGCTTCGATCAACCGGGCGCACTTGCCGGCGATCACAAGCCGGGGCCGCCCGGCCGCCGGGCGAAGGGCGGCGCGAATCAGGTTGATTCCGTTGCGGACCTCGCGAGCCCACGGGTTCAGCGTGTACGCGCAGGGAATGCCGGCGGCGGCGAACACGTCGACATCGCTGTAGCCGGTCTGGTCGTTGCGGTTGCGACCGGCGGGATCGCAGTACGTCGCTTCGACGGCCACCGACGCGTCCAGTCGGCCAATATGCCGAGCCGCTTGGTGCGTAGTCGTCTGGCGAGCCCAATACTCGTCGACCACGTACACCTCGCCGTTCTTACCCTCTTGGATCCACAGGCACACAAAGTCGTTCAGCCCCCAGTCAATCGCCCGGTACACCGGCAGATCGGGTGCAAAATCGAGATCGGCCTGAACATGGACGCCGCGATCGAAGCCGCTGTACACCACGCCCTGCAGGCTCGGCCGTCGGCACTCGGCCTCGGCTTGCCACTGCTCGGCCGACCAGTTGGTATACTGCTTGATGGCGTCGTCGATCGCGAACAAGCCGCAGGCGCCGGCCGCCACACCCACTTCGGCTCGCCGGTCGCGGCGGCGGGCGGCCTTCAGGCACGGCCGCTCCAGCTTGCACGTTTGGCACCCGCGCCCGTTTTGGTGTCGATCCTCCGGGCAGTTGACGATCGACTCCCAGATATTCCACCGGTGCAGCCGAAAGCCGCGGGCGTCGGCTTCGGCCACCAGGCGCCCCATCGGACCGTGGGCATGGTGCCAGGTCGAGGTCGCCACCGTTCGGGCCGGCGCGCCGCCGAGGCTGGTGAGCGTTCCCACCGACGCGGCCATAATCGCCGGGTCGATCTCGTCGACCTCGTCCCAATACAGCCGCTGAACGCCGGGCCCGCGAACGCGCTTGGGCGAAGCGGCCAGGATTTCGAAATCGCCATTATCCAGCCGCGTGATCAGCCGGCCGGGGACGCCGGTGAGTCGATCGGTCAGAATTCGCCAACACCACTGCTCCCAATATTCGTACAGCGCCCGGGCCTGGTCTTCCGACCCCGCCAGCACTCGCCCCTTGATGGTCACATCGGAGAACCGATACTCCAACGCCGCCAGAATCGACGCGGTCAGCGTCTTGGCCCCCCGCCGATTCGCCCAGGCCGCGACGTCGCGACCGGGATGAAAGAACGCGTCGGCGATGAAGTCGAACGGCGTACTGTGACCTGGCGAGAACACCTTGTGCGGCATCCGAATACCGAACAACTGGTAGATTGTCAGCCATAGGTCTTGTCGTGTTTGCGGGCGCTTCATCGTATCAGTCCGCCGGCCCCCCGAGTTCCGATAGCACTTTGTCCTTGGTCTGGTCGCTGAGATTGGTCAGATCCGGTCCCGCCGAAGCAGCCGCGGCGGCTTGGGGCGGGGGTGCGTCGGCGGCGTCGAGCTTGATAATGTCGACCGCGGCCTTCCGCTGGGTCTCGTCGGCCACCCCTTCGGCGGCGACGGTCAATCGTCCCAATCGAGTCCACGCCACACGTGTAAGGTTCGATCCAAGGCGCCGGTTCTGCCGACGGATGCATTCGGCCGCCTTCTCGATCTGCGCCGTCAGTTCCGGGCGACGACTGCCGCGAGCGATCTTGCCGACGTACGAAGCGTCGACGCCGTGCTTGGCGGCGATCTCGCTGAACATCAGCCGCCCTTCGGCGATATCCACGATCAGTTGGTTCTCGTTGTACTTGAGGTCCACGCTGCAATCCCATCCCTATCGGCCTGTCGCCGGATCAGGCGATGCGCGCCTTTGACCGATAGGCGAAGCTCACCACAGCTCGCCCGCGAGAGACGACCGCGGCGGCGTATTTGCCTTGCTGACGTTTGCGGCCGCAGCGAGCGACTTCGATAATGCGCCATCGGGGCGAGCGGCTCAGATGGCGGATCATCGCCGGATGCCCGGTCGTCCCGCTGACGGTGTAACCGGCCGCGGCGTACAGTTCGGCGACGGCGTCCTGGACGGCCGCACCAATCCCGACGCCCTGATAATCGGGCAGCGTCACCAGTCGCGACAGACGGCGATGGCCTCTTCTGCCCATCGCCGGAAGCAGCGCTGCAAAACACACCGGCCGGCGGTCCCAGGTCGCAAGGTAGCATTGGGCCGATCGGTGCAACGCGCCGTTCAGATAGTGATGGCGACTAAACAACCGCCACGCGTCATGCCGGCAGCGGACGATCTCAAGTCGGATCGCCGGCCGCTGAAGACGCCCCCTTGCCAGTTGGCACGTGGCCATGTCGAGCGTCCAGTCCGGCTGCAGCCATTCGAGTATGTCGTAATGGCACGAGACCGCCACAAACCGCTTGGCCGGCACGCGCCATCGCCGAATCGCCTTGGCGACGGCCGCGGCTCCCACTTGAGCTACGGTCCGGTCGACCACACTTGTGAACTCGTCGAACGCGACCAGTCCGTCGGTGCTCAGCAGGGCTCGGGCGAGGTCGCAGCGAAATCGCTCGCCGTTGCTCAGCGTGGCGTACGGCCGCACCCACGCCGGCGGGCTGGAGAACCCCACCGCCGTCAGCGTGTGGGCGATCGTCCGGGTGGGATGGTCGCCGAACCCGTCGATCACGGCGCGATCGCTCGGCCACGCACGCGGCTCGTACAGCCGATCGCCATACGCATGACGGGCGACGGTCGACTTGCCCGACCCCGACGGCCCTACGATCGCGCCGATCGACCAGCCGTCGGATTCATCGGGGATCTCCACGCGAAAGCTCGCTCGCGACCGCTCCGTCAGCGGCGCGTCGAACATCGCCGACACTTGCTTGACGCGGAAGCTGTCGGGAACGTCGCACGATACTACAGCGTTAATAGTCGGCACCGCAGCCCCTCCCCGGTCAGTCGCTCGTAGATTACCCGCTGGTGGTCCTCGCCCGTGCATTCGACCACGACCTGGTAGGCTTCGGGAATGGCCGACAGACCGGCCAATGCGTCGTCGTCAGCACCGACGATCTCGGTAATCTCGGCGGCGCTGAAACCGGTGTACTCGGGAACGGAGAAATCGGACGCGTCGATCTCGGCCAGCAGATCGGCCAAGCCGGCCGGGTCGTAGTCGCCCTGGGTTTCGGTATTGTTCAGCGCAATGTTCAGGGCCTTGGCCCGATCGTCGCTGACGTCGTCGAGGAACACCACCGGTACGAGCGGAGCGGGACTATGGCGAAGGGCGTTGGCTTTCACACGCTGGTGGCCGCCGATGATGAGCTTGTCCCGACGCCGAGCGATGATCGGATCGACGAACCCATGGGCGTCGAGCAAAGCTGCCAGCCGCGAGAGGGCGCCGTCGCTGATCGAGCGAGGGTTGTACGCCGCCGGGAGTAGTTCGGCGGGGTCGATGTACTCGATCGCCATTTCCGCAGTGCTCATCTCACCACCTGCCTCTCAACAGTTGCGACGTCAGTTTGTCCAGCGTCTCGATATCCATCTGCGCCATCTGCGGCGGCTCCACAATCCGGCGAGTCACCGTCAGGCGCACCGCGGCCAGTTTCTTCCGTCCGTACGCCAGATGCTGACTGACCGACCGTTGGCCGACGCCCAGTTCGACGCCGATCTCGGTTTGCGAGAGTCCGTCGAAGTAGTACAGCGACAAGCATTGCGTCTGCCGACGCGTCAGCCCGGCAAGCCGAAGTCGCGACAGCAAATTCGCGTGGGACGCCGTCTTGTCGATCGCCGTTGAAATCATGCTGTACCCCCTCACCCTAGTGGCGCGTTCCAGAGGTATGCGTCTCCAAGACGGCGGATTTCCCGCCCCCCGCCGTCGCACCACCCCCCGAACCCGGGGCCCACGTCCACGAACGCGGCACGTTCTTGCACATCGCCAACAGCTCCCCGGCCGCCAGCCGCCGATCGTCGAGGAACGACACGCCCAGGGCCGGCCGCTTCGTCGCGTTGACGTGACCCCATATCTTGCTCACGGCGTATTGCTCACGCCTGTCGAAGCCCGCCGGAATCCACGTATCCCACTTGCAGCAGTCGCAATACCCCTGGCTCAGATAGTACGCCGGCACAACCTGCCCACACTTCACGCACGCTTGCTCGCTCATCGGTGGCTCTCCTGTCGATCCTGAGACGCCGCGGCCCATCCGCAACGCATACATCGAAGGCGAGCATATCCATCGCAGCGACCCCTGCGCACGAAGCCTGAACTACGATGGGAGTTTGGTAGAAGAAGTGAAAGGAGATGAGAACCAATGAACACGAACGCCTGCTGTTACTAGCCCCCTGCAGTGCAGGGGGTGGTTGGACGGATGATGCCCCCGAGTGGATTTGATGCTAATCGGCCGGAAGTGAAGGCTCGATGCGCTGAGCGGACGGTCGCGCCACGTTCGACCCCCCTACAGTGCAGGGTGGTTCGACGGATGATGCCCCCCGAGTAGATTTGATGTAACCGTTCACAGTTTGTTTCGGTTCTCCTCCCATTAGGGTGGTTTGCTTGGC
>CBDVCA010000003.1:0-54874 GCA_965372365.1 uncultured bacterium | reverse complement strand
GAGTATCGGACCGGGGTAGAAGATAACTTGAGCGAATGTAGCGCTGTCGTGGTAGTAACGGCAGACCCTTGGTCGCGAGGATCCCCAATCCGTCATGAGCTACAAATCTGCCGGCCCTACGGGCCTTACGGCGGCCTGCGCGGCTGCGATGGCGCCGATCACGCGGCCAGCCGTCGGCTAGATCCTGTGCCTCAGGTTATCGACGATGTTCATGTAGTTGATGTACCCGTCGTAGGGGCTCTCGTAGGGATTGAAGTACTTGTGGACGTCGCCGTCGGAGAAGTACTTGGTGCACATGTAGTAGAAGTGGTCGGAGGTCTGCAACTTCCGCCAGTCGTCCAGCACGGCCGGGTCGCCCTTGGCGCGGATGTCCTCTTCGAGGCGGAACACCTCGTGGAGGGCGTTGGCCTGCATGGCGTTGCCCAGCCACGCCGACAGATCGCGCTCGGTATCGGCCCAACTGGTCATGTGCGGCACGTCGACCTCGCCGACGGGGGGATATCGCCCGGCGGCCTCGGCGACGGTGAGAAAATCGTTATCGGGATGCTTGAGAATCTCACCCGGCAGCGCCTGGAGGAACTGGAAGATCCCCGTATCCTCCCACTGGTGCTCGCCGAACGTCTCGTAATCCATGAAGAGGTTGCAGGTGTAGCCGTTGCCGTTGATCTGGTTGACCCAGTCGGTGAACTTTTCGGTCGTCAGCGGCCATTCCTTCCATCCCCGATTGGAGAAACGGAAGGCGATATCGTCGCTGAGCCGATAGTTCTTCATCAGCATCCGCAAGTCCGGGCAGTTCGGAGGGTTATACACGTACGCCGGGCTGCGGTAGCCCAGTACGCTGTCGACGCCCTCGCTGAGAACGGCCTCGAAACCCATATCCGCGACGATCTTGGCCACGTCGTTGTTGTACGTCAGTTCGGTGTTGCGGAACACCTTGGGCTTCTGGCCGAACAGGTCTTCCATCAGCTTGCGGTGCATCTGCGTCTGCTCGATGAACTCGTCGCGACTGTAGAGGAACGACAGGCTGTGGTAGTACGTCTCGGAGATGAACTCCACGCAGCCGGTCTCGGCCAAGGCGACGAAGCTATCGAGCGTCTCGGGGGAGAATCGTCGGAATTGCTCGATCACCGTCCCGGTCAGGCTGTAGGAGATCCGGAACCGCCCTTCGTGGGCGCGGATCAAGTCGAGCATCACCTTGTTGGCGGGGAGGTAGCATTTCCCGGCGACCTTTTTGCAGATCTGCTCGTTCTTGTAGTCGTCGAAGTAGTTCGCTCCGCTGTCGAAGATGCTGTAGCGACGCAGGCGGAACGGCTGATGAACTTGGAAGTAGAAAACTACTGAGGCCATGGGCTTCGGTACTCTAGAAATAGGGGCGTTCTAATTGTAATGCCGACTTCGCTACCGGCGCCTCTATGCTCCGGCAACCGGGCGATGATACCAAGTACGGCCGGCTACACCATCAAGGAGTCATAGATATCCTTGCACTGGGCGGCGGAATCGTCCCAGGACAGCTTCTGCAACTCGAAATTACCCTGCTCGCGAAGAACGCGCTGCAGGGGCGGATGCTTCAGGACGGCCAGAATCTTGTTGGCCATCTCGTTAATGTCCCAGAAATCCACCTTCAGGACGTGGGTCAGCACTTCGCTGACGCCGCTCTGCTTGGAAATGATCACCGGAACGTTGTGGCTGAGCGCCTCCAGCGGGGCGATGCCGAACGGCTCGCTCACTGAGGGCATTACGTACAGGTCGGCCATGGCGTACACCCGGTCGACGTCGGCGCCGCGAAGGAAGCCGGTGAACGTCACTTTTTGACCGATCCCCATCGTCGCGGCCATTTCGATGGTGCGACGGATCATATCCCCGCTGCCGGCCATGACGAACCGGACGTTGGGCATCTTCTGTAACACCTTCTTGGCGGCGGCCAGGAAGTATTCCGGACCCTTCTGCATCGTGATGCGACCGAGGAACAGGACGATCTTGTCGGTGGTGCTGATCGTTCCTTGGCCGTTGGCGACCCCGGCCTTCGCCGTCACGGCGTTGTACACCACCGAGACTTTCTTGGCGGGGGCGCCGTAACGGTTGATGACGATATTTCGCGTCAGTTTGCTGACGCACACGACCCGATCGGCGCCGTTCATGCCGGCGCGTTCGATGTCGTACACCTGCTGATTGACGTTCTCGCCGGATCGGTCGAATTCGGTAGAGTGAACATGGACGACCAGGGGCTTGCCGGTCAGTCCGGCGACGGCCAGGCCGGCGGCGTAGGTCATCCAGTCGTGGGCGTGGACGACGTCGAACGTCTCCCGCAGCGCGATTCGGCTGGCCAGCGAGGCGTATTGACGCACTTGGTCCATCAGGTCGCCCTGGTAGTGGGCGCCCCCGCCGGAGTCGACCAGCCCGCCGGCGTCGACAGGTTCGGCGGCGGCCATCTCCATGAGTTCGGCGGTTTCGGCCGTCTCCGGCAGCACCGCCGACAGGCCTCCGATCGCTTCGATGGCCTCGGTGGGCGTCTTGCCCTGGCGGACCAGTTCCTCCACAGCCTCTTTCAGCGTGGCCGGTTGGCCGTACGCCTGCAGTGTGGCGGGAACCTGCTTGACCCGGAGGTGTTTGAATTCCTTGACGGCCGCGAGCATCTCCGGCGAAGGGGACACACTGTCCCCGGCTCCGGCGGCCGCTGAGGCCGCACCGACGGCGTCGGCCGGCGTTCGAACTTGTACGTGGCTGGTCGAGTCGATCGGAACGGCGGTGGGAAGCACGAACGTAACTTCCACCCCGACGGCGTCAAGTCCTTTGGTCAGACCGTAGCACGCGGTCCCGAGCCCCCCGCTAATAAAGGGGGGAAACTCCCAGCCAAGCATGAAAACTCTCATGTCAGTTCATCCCCGCTTTCAAGTTGTCGCCATCCATGTCGCACAACGTCTCCGAGAACTCCCCGTAAAATAAAGCGTTCCTTGTACCTCGGAGATATACCCCTGTCAATGCCTTCGACGCATTATATCAGCTACATCGGACGCTTCGGGGGGCTTCTGTTGGAATCTGCCTTCTCAAAGGCGCGATTCTTGAAAAAAAAGACCGCGAGGAGCCAGGCCTCTCCTTCAGATCAGGCTCCTCAAGTACCCTCGCGTGGAGGCGAACCAGCCGCCGCCCCAGTGGTGCAGGCCGTGCAGCAGCAGGCTGGCCATGGCCACCGGGGTCAACGCCGCGGCGTGCATTTCCATGAAGGCCACCACGCCGGCGGGATGGTCGCGCAGGACCAGCAGTTCGGAGTGCTCGTCTTCGCTGGTCGCCGAGTGTCGGGCGGTGCGGATCTCGTCGACGGTCGCATCGACCGAAACGTCGAAGATCAACTCCGGCTGCACAATGTGCTTGTCTCGAATCAGCCCCAGGCAAATCGAATGCGACACTTGGTCTGCGGTGAGCCCCAATTCCTCGTTCAACTCGGTGACGACCGTGGCGAACGGGTCGGGGCGGCGGTCGTCGCCGGTTGGCGGTTCGACGCACCCGCCGGCGGGGTGGATTCGCTCGGCGTGGTAGGCCACTTTCCGGCTGCGACGGCCCATGACGATGTAATCGCCTCGGGTGATGACCACCGCCGAGACGCCCACGGGGTTGGCCAGCATTTCGGGGCCGTGCGAGTAGCGAAGGTGGGCGTTGTGAAGGTTGGTGCCGATGAACGTTCGATAATCGGTCGGACCCAGCGTCAGCGAGAGGCGGTCGGGGGCGACCTGGTAGTCGACCAGGCGGCACAGAGGGCCGTTGAACAGGATGGTGTCGTCGGTTTTGGCCGCGTCGGTCAGCCGGCGCCAGAAGGTCTCGATGAACTGCTCGATCTGCTCGGTCGTCGGCCGCGTCTCGTCGCTCCAGGTGACGGTCACCCGGTCGCGAGAGTAGGGGCCGACGGCGTCGAGGAAGAACGTGCCGCAGTCCTGAGGACCGCTCTGGAGCGGATCGGTTTGGTCGGTCCGGTTGTTCATCGGTCGCGTGGATCCTTTCACCTACAACCTGAGTCGCTTGTCCGCCGTGTGGGTCGGGTTTGCCTATCTGCGTCCGAGCCACCAGGCCAGAGCCGCCAGGGCGGTCGAGCCGATCCAGAAAAGCCAGTTCAACAGCAGCGTGCGGGTCAGCCACAGTCCGCCTCGAACGTACCACTTGCCCGACCGGCGCCACTGCCCCGTCGCGTCGGAGACCCACTGACGGCACTTGGGGCACTGGGGAGCGTCTTCGTACATGCCGCACCCGCAGTGAGGGCAGGGCGTGATGGACCCCGGCGCCTCATCCTCAGCGTCGATCAGGTCCTCGTCATCGGGAAACTCCCGCTCGTCCAGCGGCTCATCCGTCCATGCCGACATTCGAACCAGTGTATCGGAGATCAGCCCGTTCGCCAAGGGCGTCCCGATGGATTTGGGCCATGACGGATGATCGGGGAGTGGGTCTGACGAGTGCCTGCCGTTACTAGCCCCCTGCAGTGCAGGGGGTCAAGAGACGTGTGAAGCTATCCTATGACGTGTGAACCCATCGCACATAGATAGAGCTTCCCCTTCCCTCCGATTGACATCGAGTCTACAGCGGGAGCACCATCGGTCCAGCGACCCCCTGCAGTGCAGGGGGCTAGTAAAGGCAGATCGTTGGCCGTTCGCTCCGTTTTCGCCCCCGATGTGGTATGCTGGACGCATCGAATTCATTGGAGTGCATGATGAAGATTGGAATTGTTAGCGACTCGCACGGAAAGACGCGGCGCCTGGAGCGGGCGGTTCGCATGCTCGTTGAACGCGGAGCGGCGGCGATTGTGCATTGCGGCGACCTTGAAGGGTCCGAGAGCCTTACCGTTCTGGGTGACGCCGGAGCCGCGGCGTACGCGGTCGCCGGCAATATGGATCGCCATTCTCCCCATCTGGCCGACGCGGCGGCCGGGGCCGGCGTGACGTTCGGGTGGCGGACCGTCGAAGTCGAACTCGGCGACGGGAGGCTGCTGACGGCCACCCACGGCGACGACGATCGGTTGCTGGCCGAACTGCTCGCCGGTGAGCAATTCGCCTTCGTCTGCTGCGGCCACACCCACCAGCGAAGGCTGACCCGACTGGGGGCGGTCACCGTGATCAACCCCGGGGCCATCCATCGGGCCAACCCCCATTCGGCGGCGATGCTGGATACCGACACCGGCGACGTGACGTTCATGGACGGGTTTTGATCGATGCCCGTCGCAATCGGAGGCGATCAGAGAGGGCCCGTCGGCAGAGTAGTCAGTTTCAGGCCGTTTTGCTAGAACGGCTGTCCCGTGCGCCTTCGGATGTAGATCTGGTCGACGTGCGCCCGGTTGGAGAGGCTGAGCAGGTAGAGTACAGTCGTGGCGATGTCTTCGGTTTGGATGAGGATGGATCGGTCGAGGTCGGGGCGGGCTTGGGCGACCATTTCGGTGTCGACGCCGCCGGGGAGGATGGCGCTGACGCGAATGTCGTGGTCGGCGGCTTCGACGGCGAGGGTTTTGGTCAGGCCCATCACGGCGTGTTTGGTGGCGGTGTAGGCGCCCTGGTTGGGATAGCCCTTGATGCCGACGACCGAAGAGATGTTGATGATGTACCCGCTGCGCTGGGGCGTCATCAGCCGCATGGCTTGCTGGCAGCAGAGAAACAGGCCGCGAAGATTGACGGCGACGACTTGGTCGAATTGTTCGATGGGCATGTCGGCGATTTTGCCGTACAGGCCGAGCCCGGCGTTGTTGACGAGGATGTCGAGCCGGCCGCATTGCCGGGCGACGGTCGCGAAGAGGGCGGCGACGCCGTCGGCGTCGGCCAGGTCGGTCGGGATCGGGACGATTCGGCCGTCGGGGGCCTCGTCGGCGAGCGATTGCAATTGCGATTCGGTTCTGGCCGCGGCCGCTACGGTGGCGCCTTGTTCGGCCAGGGCCAGCGCGAGGGTTCGCCCGATGCCGCGTCCGGCGCCGGTGACGAGGGCGACTTGGTGGTCAAGATTCGGGTTCACTGCCAATCTCCTTGTTCATCGTGCGGCGCCGTCTTGCGCCGCAGTCGCATCCCTTCCATCCCGTTGTAGGTAAGCAGCAGGGCGCCGGTGGCGGCGCAGCGGTCGAAGAGGTCGTCGACGATTTCCTGCTCGCCGGGCCAGGGGTAGGCGAAGATCACGTCGAAATCGTCGGGGTCGAGCCCGATCTCCTCGTAGGCGTCGGCTCCGCCCATGGCCAGCCAGGCCGAATCGGCGACGGTGTCGGCGACGGCGTCGGCTCCGGTCGGGATGAAGGTGCCGTGGACGAACTCGACGGGCAGCTCGAAGTCGGCGGCCAGTTGCTCGGCGTGTTCGACCAACTCGCCATTGATCTCGATACCGATCGCGTCGAACCCGGCCACGGCCGCCAAGCAGGCGACGCCTCCCAGCCCGCTGCCCCATTCACATAGCGCCGTCCCGGGCGCCAGGTGACCGGTCTCGATACCGACAAGGGCCCGGTACACCATGGCGAAATCGCTGGGGACGAATCCGGTGACCGGTTCATCTCTGGCCGCCGACAGGTACTCGCGGACCCGCCGCTCGGCCTCGGCGACCAGAGCCGCGGCGTCGGGGGGGAGGGGTGTCGGGTCGTCCGGTAGGGGGATGTCCTCAAGAGCCATCGTCGGTAGTGTCTCGCTCGCGGCCAACAGGATAACGCACTCGGCGCCGACGATATCGATGTCCCCGATCGTGACCGTCTTGATCGGTTCGTTGCAATCGTCAATTGGAAATTGAAAATCGTCAATCCATCACACCGTATGCACCACCAGCGTATTGGTGAGTCCGCCCTTGCCGAGGGGTCGGCCGGAGACGACGACGATCTTCTGGCCCTTGGAGGCCCAGCGGAGGCGGCGAACGTGTTTGGCCGCTTGGGAGAGGACGTCGCGGGTGTGCTCGACCATGTCGGCGTGGCCGGGCCGGACGCCGTAATACAGCGCCGCCTGCTGAACGACTCTTCGGTTGGGCGTCAGGGCCAGTACCGGCGCCGAAAGACGCATCTTGGCCAGTTTCAACGCGGTGTCGCCGGTCAGCGTGTAGGCGACGACGGCCTTGATATCCTCGTGGGCCACCAGGGTGTGGACCGCACGAGCGATCGCGGCGGTCGGGCCGGTGAAGGTTCTGGCCTCGCGGAGATCGCTGAAGCGCCGGTGCGATTGCGAGTGATCGATCGTCGCGAGGTGTCGCTCGACGCGAAGGGCGATGCTGTTCATCATGGTCACGGCCTTGACGGGGTACTTTCCGACGGCCGTCTCCCCCGAGAGCATCACCGCGTCGGCTCCGTCGAAGACGGCGTTGGCCACGTCGGAGACTTCGGCCCGCGTGGGCGTGGGGCTAGTGGTCATCGTCTCGAGCATTTGCGTGGCCACGATGCACGGCTTGCCCGCCTGCTCGCACAGGGCGACCAGTTGTTTCTGGGCGATAGGCACCTCGGGCATCGGCATCTCGACGCCGAGGTCGCCGCGAGCGACGAGCAGGGCGTCGGCGGCTTTGAGGATCGTATCGATATTCTTCATCGCCTGGGGCTTCTCGATCTTGGCGATGATCCGCGCCTCGCTCTTGGCCTTGTCGAGAATCCGCCGCAACGCCCGAATGTCGGCCGCACGCTGCACGAACGACAGCGCCACGTAGTCGAAGTCGTGCTTGGCGATCCACGCGGCGTCCTTGTGGTCCTTCTCAGTCAAGGCCGACAGTTTCAGACTCGTCTGCGGCAGGTTGACCCCCTTGCCCGAGCCCAGAATCCCGCCGACGACCACTTGGCAGACGATCCGGTTCGGCGGCTTTCGTTCGATGATCTTCAGTTCCAGCTTTCCATCGTCCATCAGAATTCGCTGTCCTACCCTCACGTCGTCGATCAGTTCGGCCAGCGTGGTGGAGATCCGCTCGGCCGTGCCGACCACGGGCTTCCGCTGGATGATCAGCCGATTCCCCTCAGCGAGCAGGACGCCGCCGCCTTCGATCTGGCCGACGCGGATCTTCGGTCCGCACAGATCGGCCATCACCGCCAGAGGGGCGCCGAGCTTCTTCGACGCGGCGCGGATATTGGTGAGCATTTCGTCGTGCTCGTCGATGGTTCCGTGCGAGAAGTTGATCCGGAACACGTCCACCCCGGCCTTGATCAGCTTGGTCAACTCCGTGACACCTCGCGTGGCCGGTCCGACGGTGGCGACGATCTTGGTCTTGATCATTGTGGGCATGAATCTCGATGCCTCCATGGAGCCGTTACCAAGCCCACACCCCGTGCGCCCGGCCGCTCGGAAATGAAGGTACCCCCCAATCAAGGAGGCGTCAACAACGCAGATGATCGGCGCCGCCGCCTGGCTGACGGCGCGTCGTCCGGCGGGGATGAATTGTGTCGTTTGCCGGGGACGACGCGGTATAATTGCATGCGAAAGGATGTGATCCATGACGGTAAAGAAACTGGCCAAGAGCGTTATCGATGCGTTGCCGGCTGACGTGAGTCTGGACGATATCATTCACGCCCTTTACGTGAGAGCCAAGTTCTCCCATGGCGAGAGCGAGATTCGTAGCGGTAAAGGGATGTCTCACGAGCAGGCCGCCCAAAGGCTGAAGAGATGAATTGTGTCGTTTGCCGGGGGCGCCACGGTATAATCGTATGCGATCTGTAGGAGAACGAAATGGCGAAACGAATCTTCAGGGCGTTGATGCAGAAGGAACCCGACGGGTGGACGGCCTTGTGCCCTGAGTTGGACGTGGCCAGTCAGGGAGACACGCCGGAGCAGGCGAAACAGAACCTCAAGGAGGCCGTCGAACTGTTTCTGGGAACAGCCGGCGAGCAGGAGGTTCGCGAGCGGCTGGACGCCGAGACCATCGTGAGCGAGTTGGAGGTCAACATTGGCTAGACTGGGCCCTCTATCGGGCCAACAGGTTATGGCGATTCTCGCCGACCACGGCTTTGGGGAAGTGCGAAGGCGGGGGAGTCACGTTGTCATGCAGAAGCCTGCCGACGGTTCCACGATCACGGTTGTCGTCCCTGACCACAAGGAACTGCGTATTGGTACGCTGGCGTCGATCGTTCGCCAGAGCCGGTTGCCGCGAAGCGACTTCGACCGATAGCGGTGTCACTGTGTCAGGCCAGGGGTTTCCAATCGGCGGCGCCGGTTCTCCGGCGCTCGTCAAGGCTCTATCCTATGCCCGACAAACGCAAACATCGCGGCGCCCATCCCAAAGACGAACAGTTGTTCGCCGCGGGGGCGGTGAATGATCTTCGCGCGGCCGTCGGCGATCTGTCGTGGTTGCTGACGAAGGGGTACGCGGCTCCGTCGAGCGTGAAACTGGTGGGCGATCGGTACGGCTTGACCCGCCGGCAACGGCTCGCGATGGCTCGGTCGGCGTGCAGCGATCAGGCGCTGGCCGAACGTTCGGCCAAGTGCGTCGACGCGGCGGCCCTGGCCGGGGGCGATCTCGCCATCGACGGGTTCAACCTCTTGATTACGATCGAATCGGCCCTCGCCGGCGCCGTGATCCTTGGCGGCCGCGACCGAACGCGCCGCGATCTCGCCGGCGTCCACGGCAGCTATCGCACGATGGCCGAGACGATCCCCGCCCTGGAGATGATCGGCGGCGAACTGGAATCGCTCGGCGTCGGCGACATTCTATGGTACCTCGACTCCCCCGTCTCCAACTCCGGCCGCCTCCGCAGCAAGATGCTCCACCTGGCCGCGACGCATGGCTGGCCATGGGACGTCGAACTCGCCTTCAACCCCGACAAACTCCTCCTCGCCTCCGACCGCATCGTCGTCACCAGCGACTCGGTCATCCTCGACGGCTGCGCCGCATGGACGAATCTGGCCCGTCACATCATCGGCACTCTGGCGCCCAACGCCTGGGTCATCGAAACGGCGAACCGCAGAATATCCAACACGGAATTTCGAATTTCCAAGTAAAAACGGCGAACGGCAACAGCGAACGGTCGCACATCGGGGCCGTTCGCTGTCGCCGTTGCTGTTGTCGTTCGCTGTCGTCGTTGCTGTTGCCGTTACTTGGATATTCAGAATTCCGTGTTGGCTATTGGATATTCGCCGTTCTCATCTGTCCCCATGATCCACGTGTTTATCCGGCGTCAGCACGTCTTTGTCGGCGGCCGGGGGCGTAATCACTCGGATATCGAGCTCGGCCAGTTGGCCATCGTCGACGGCGGAGGGGGCGTCGGTGAGCGGGCAGGCTCCCGAGGAGGTCTTGGGGAAGGCGATGACTTCGCGGAGGTTGTCGCGTTGGAGCATCATCATCACGATCCGGTCGAGGCCGAAGGCGATGCCGCCGTGGGGCGGGGCGCCGAAACGCAGAGCGTCCAGCAGGAATCCGAACTTGGCCTGGGCTTCTTCTTCGCCGATATTGAGCGCGCCGAAGACTTTCTTCTGCGTTTCCTGGTCGTGGATACGGATGGACCCGCCGCCGAGCTCGACGCCGTTGAGGATCAGGTCGTAGGCGTCGGAGCGGACGTTCTGGGGGTCGGTCTCCAGCAGGTGCAGGTCTTCGGCCGTCGGGGCGGTGAACGGGTGGTGGCATGCGTTCCAGCGTTGGGCGTCCTCGTCCCACAGCAGCAGGGGGAAGTCGACGACCCAGCACCAAGCCCAGGCGTCGCGGCCGTAGAGCTCCATGTCGGCGCCGAGCTTGGAACGGATGGCCGCCAGCACCTTGTTGGTGGTGTCGGGGGTATCGGCGATCCACATCATGCAGTCGCCCACTTCGGCGCCCATCGCGGCCTTGAGGGCCTCGGCCTTGTCGCCGGTGAAGAACTTGCTGGCCGGGCCGTTAAGCGAGCCGTCTTCGGCCACTTTCGACCACGCCATGCCCTTGGCGCCGTAGGTCTGGGCGAAGGCGACCAAGTTGTCCAGCACCTTGCGACTGAACGCGGCTCCGCCCTTGGCGGTGACGCCCTTGACCATCCCCCCCGACGCGACGACCGATGCGAAGACCTTGAACTCCGAGTCGGCGACCATCGCGGTAATGTCTTTGAGCTTCATATCGAACCGCATGTCGGGGCGGTCGATACCGTAGTCCCGCATCGCTTCTTCGTACGTCAGCACGGTGACGGTTTCGGGGATGGGGACGTTGCACAGCTTGGCGACGGCCCGCAGGGCCCCCTCGTTGACGCTCATCACGTCGTCGCGTGTGACGAAGCTCATCTCCACGTCGACTTGCGTAAACTCCGGCTGACGGTCGGCCCGAAGATCCTCATCGCGGAAGCAGCGGACGATTTGCATGTACCGCTCCATGCCGGCCACCATGAGCATCTGCTTGAACAACTGCGGGCTCTGCGGCAGGGCGTAAAACGTGCCTTGCTGCATGCGACTGGGCACCAGGAAATCGCGGGCGCCTTCGGGGGTGCTCTTGGTGAGGAAGGGCGTTTCGACGTCGATGAACCCCTTGGCGTCGTAGTAGTCGCGGATGCATTTGGTGATCTTGTGACGCATGATAAGCGCTTCGGACATCGCCGGGCGGCGGATATCGACGAAGCGGTACTTCAGCCGCGTCTCTTCGGCAACCTTCTGGGTGGTGTCGGGCTCGAAGGGGACGGTGTCGGACTTGTTGAGGACGATGAGCCTTTGGCCGACGATTTCGACGTCGCCGGTGACCATCTTGGGGTTGTGCATCCCTTCGGGGCGGCTCCGAACGAGCCCGGCGATGCTGACGACCCACTCGGTCCGCAGCGAGCGGGCGAGTTTGTGCAGGTCCGCATTGTCGGTGGGGTCGAACTGAATCTGCGTGACGCCTTGGCGGTCGCGAAGGTCGATGAAGACGACTCCGCCGTGATCGCGGTAGCTTCTGACCCAGCCGCACAGTTGGACGGTCTGGCCGACATGCTCACTGCGAAGTTCGCCGCAGGTGTGGGTTCGTTGCAGCACGTTTTCGGGTAGCTCGGGCATCGTGTTCACTCGTTTCTAAGATCCGTCGGGACCGCCAATTGACGTCTACGGTAATCCCATGAAGATACAGATTCGGGCTCAGAAATCAAGCAGGTGCGCACAGTATTCGGTCACGGGCGCCTGGATATTCAGTGCTGTTTCGTCAGTCGGCGTGCATCGGAGGCGTCGATCGCTATAATGATCGACTGCGTTGAATACGTTGAGCGGGAGAAGCGATGATCATCACCATTGACGGGCCGGCCGGCAGCGGTAAGAGCACCGTGGCCAAGGGCTTGGCGGCGAGGCTGGGTTTGGCGTACCTGGATACCGGGGCGATGTACCGGGCGGTGACGCTCCGCGCGTTGACCGGCGGGGTCGACCTGGAGGCGCCGGCGGCGCTGGCGGCGTGCGCTCATGAGGCCGACTTGACGCTCGACTACGCCGACGGCGACCTGACCGTCACGCTCGACGGTCGCGACGTATCGCAGGCGATTCGCACGGTCGAGGTGACCGACAACAGTCACTACATCGCCTCGGCCGCGGCTGTTCGGGAGGTCCTGGTCGACATGCAGCGGAAGATCGCCTCCGAACTTGGCGATGTGGTCACCGAAGGGCGCGACCAGGGAAGCGTTGTGTTCGCAGCCGCGGCGGTCAAGTTCTACCTCGTGGCCGACCCGGCCGTTCGGGCTCGGCGACGATATGATGAGCTTCGTCAACGTGGCGAAGATGTGGACTATGATGAGATTCATGCGGCGATCGTCACTCGAGACCGTCGCGACACCGGGCGCGACGTCGCCCCGTTGGTCAAGCCCGACGGCGCCGTTGAGATCGACACCGGCGAGATGACGATCGATGAAGTGATCGACTGTCTCGCCGGGCATGTGGAGGCGGTTCGATGAGTACGCGACCGATCAACAGCTACCCCAACCCCGCCCTCGGCGGCCTGCGGCTGCCGGCCGGAACCGTGCGCGCCAGGCCGTTCTACTGGTTCAGCCGCAAGTGGCTGCAAGCGCTGATGACGATAGCGTGGAACACCCGGGTATTCAATCGTCACTACGAACCCACCTCCGGCGGGGTCGTCTACATCTGCAACCATCAGAGTTTCGTCGACCCCATGCTGATGGCCTTCGGCCTGCGGCGGCCGATGAACTTCATGGCGCGCGATACGCTGTTCCGCAATCCGTGGTTCAGCAAGTTGATCCGTTCGGTGGGCACCTTCCCCGTCCGCCGCGGCGCCGCCGATACCGGCGCGCTCAAAGAGGCGATGCGCCTCATCAAGGCCGGTGAGCAGGTGGTCGTGTTCGCCGAGGGCACCCGCACGCTCGACGGCCGTATCCGCTCGTTCTTGCCGGGGGTGGCGCTGCTGGCCCAGCGGGCGAGGGCCACGACCGTGCCGGTCGTGATCGACGGCGCCTACGAATGCTGGCCGCGAACGTCGAAGCTTCCGACCAGGGGTGAAATCATCATTCAGTACGGCCGGCCCTACAGCCCCGACGAGTCGAGGGCCATGAAGGCTCGGGAGTTCGTCGATCGTGTCCGCGCCGACATGATCGAAATACAGACCGACATTCGCCGGCGTCTGGGCCGGCCGACGCTGATCTACGACGAGTAACGTCCCGACAGAGCGCGACCGGGCGTTCGGATAGGCTTCCATGCGAGTTCAATTGGCGAGAAAACGCGGCTTCTGTTTCGGCGTCGAGAGCGCCATCGAGCAGGCCTCCGGCGTGGTGGCCGCCGGTGAGCCGGGGGCGATCTACTCGCTCGGCGAGGTAATCCATAATCGCCAAGTGGTCGACCGGCTGGCCGGCGAGGGGCTCAAGGTGCTCGATAGCCCCGAGCAGGCCCAGCGGGGCGATACGGTGGTGATCCGCAGCCACGGGGCGCCGCCGGAGGTGATCGAGACCCTCCGCGCCCAGGGCGCCCATGTCGTCGACGCCACCTGCATTCTGGTCAAGAAGGCCCAGGATATCGTTCGCAAACTCGACAGCGAAGGCTACCGGGTCGTCGTCATCGGCGACGAGAATCACCCCGAGGTCCGGGGCGTGATCGGGTACGCCCACGACGTGATTTGCGTCGGCTCGCCCGATCAACTCGATCGGCTTCCGGTCGGCGGGCGACTGGGGATTATCTCCCAGACCACGCATTCGCCCGAACTGTTCGGCGAGATGATCGGCCACATCGCGGCCATGGGGTACGCCGAGCTGAAAGTCGTCAATACGCTCTGCCTGGAGACCCGTCGTCGCCAGGAGGCCGCGGTGGACCTGGCCCGTGAAGTGGACGTGATGTTTGTCTTGGGAGGCCGTCAATCGGCCAATACGCGGCAGCTCGCTCACCTGTGCGAAGGCGTGGGCGTGCCGACACATCACATGGAAACCTGGGACGACTTCGACCCCGAGAGCGTTGTCGGCAAGCACATCGCCGGGGTGACGGCCGGGGCGTCGACGCCGGAGTGGATTATCCAGGAGTTTGTCGAAAACCTGGTGGAACTGTGAGGGCGGCGAAGATGAGCGACGAATCAACGGAACAGTTCATTTGCGAGAAACTCACCCCCATAGCCGGTACGGCCAACGCCGCCGCGATGGCGGCCGGGGCGCCCGGACTGCCTGGACGGTTCACTTGGCGGGACTGTGAATACACCGTTGGCGGCGTACTCAAAGCCTGGAAGACCTCCGGCGCCTGCCGCAACGGATCCTCCGAAAAGTACCTCCGCCGGCACTGGTACAAGATCGTCACCGACCCCCAAGCCGTCATGACCATCTACTGCGATCGCCAGGCCAAGGATCGCAAGCATCCCAAGGCGCGGTGGTGGGTGTATACCGTCGAGGGGTGCGACCATGGCGAATGATAATCGTTCACAGCTTGTTTCGGTTTTCATCCCATGATGGTGGTATGCTTGGCTGCGTGTTTCACACCATGGCGGGCCAGCCCCGTTAGAGGCGAAAGATTTGTAGCTCGCCGCGGCGAGAACCGTGACGCCCCCCCCCCCGATGCAAGCCCCGCCAGGGGCGACACAAAGACCGTAAGGCCACGCGGTGTCGCCCCTATCGGGGCTTGGGGCGTTAGGGGGCGGACCCTATCTCGCCGCGGCGAGCTACAAATCTGTCGGCCCTGCGGGCCTCAACGGCAGATTCACTTGAGCGATCAGACCCAATTCCAAGCACGCTCTTGCATCATGGCCGAACGAATACTCGCCACCGGTTCGGGATGAGAGTGCGATTATTGAAAAGAAACTGTGAACGGTTTCCCCGGGGTTTCCCAGGTTTCCATTCGGTTGAATGTCTCATTTCGCCGCATGTTCCTCGGGAACGAGTTCGAAAGTCGAAAGCCGTCTGGGGAGGGTCCGCTTCCACATGTCTCCGGCAAGGTTGTGGATGAGGGGGAACAGGAGGCCTCCGAAAATGCAGCTCAAGACAACGGCGGGTGTATCGACCTGGACCCGCAAGTGCTGAGGCGTGGCGGTCTGGTAGCCGTCTTTCTCAACCGAGATCTCATGCAGCCCCATCTTCGTACTGCCAAGCCGGATGGACGCCGGCGTAAGCATGTCCGTGGGCTCATTATCGATCAGGACGCGAGCGCCCGAAGGGATGGAGTTGATGAGAACGCTGTGTCCGCACCCAGAGAGGCACAGACCGACCGAGGCCATCAGCGCGGCCAGTACTTGTATTCGCCTCAGTGTCATGGTTTGGCTCCTTGTCTTCATCCGGGATTTCCCGGATGGACTCCGACCGACGACCGCCTTCGGTCTTTCTGACGAGTCTATCGCCGATCGCGAGATCCGCAAGCACTCTTTCTGCTCGGTGGAGCAACCGTTTTTAGTGACGATCTCTTAGTCTATCGCTCGCAATGACTTACAGCCTTTGCCTTACAGGTTCGGGGGGGGGGCATCCCGAATTCGCATCACGGATCGGTGTGCCGTTGCCGTTAGCCGCGTAGCGGCGTTTGTTAATAGCCTCGGGCGCGAGCCCGTGGTATAGGATCGGCTGAAAGATTCGAGCCCCCGCAGGGGGCGACTGACGGGGCGGATGAATAGGACATACATGTTTCAGTCGCCCCCTGCGGGGGCTCATCCGTACCGGGACGTTCGCAATCCACGGGCTCGCGCCCGAGGCTACTACCAATCGCCCCCTTCGGGGGCTACGGCGATATCGCTCCCGGGCGACACCAGGGTTCGGGGGGGGGGAGGGATGGGTTCGCGGGTTCGGAGCCCGTCCCCCTACGTGAGTTCACGGAGCAGATTCGCCAGGCCGCGGCTGCCTTCTTGCTGGAAGGCGTCCCATCCTTCGGGACCGCAGAGGCGCCTCATGGCTCGGCGGCGAAGGTCGTCGGGATGGGTTGTTTTCAACTGGCCCCGAATCTCCGCTACGGCCGCGGCGAATGCGTCCAGTTCGGCTGGAAGATGGTCCGCGAGGCGATCGCGCACATGCGCCGCCAGCGCCGGGACGCCGGCGTCGGTGGCCACGGCCAGTGTTACCGCTTCGGCCCGATGGACGGCCGGGACGGTGAAGTCGCACGCGGCCGGATCGTCGGCGATATTGACAGGAACGCCGGCGGCCTTGGCGTCGGCGGCGACGTTGGCGTTCACTGTTCGGTCGTTGGTGCAGGCGAAGACCAGGATCGCGCCGTCGAGATGAGCCGCGTGGTACGGCTCGGCCGCGACTTCGACGCCGGAGGGCCAATCGCCCCCCTTGGGGTCCACCACCCGCACGCCGGCGCCGGCGGCCAGCAGGCCCTCGACCTTTCGCCCCCCGACGGCGCCGCCGCCGACGACGACGGCCGGGCGGCCGGCGACATTGAACATGATGGGATAGGATCGTGTCATCGCTGGACGATTGTCAGGGGTTGACCGGTCGGATGCAAGGGGCGGTCTCGACGGCGGTCTGCTCGGCGGCGGCGATGGCGGCCAGAACGGCGCGGGTTTCCCCGGGTTTCCATCCCACACAGTCCGCGAAGTATTCAAGCGAAAGGCCCCGACGAATTCGCCTCGCCGGGGCCTTCTCAATTGTTGTCAGCGTACTGGCGTCGGTTACCGTCGCCGTCGCAGCATCGCCAGAGCCCCCAACGCCAGCAGGCTCATCGTGGCCGGTTCGGGGACGATAGTCAGCGTGGTAGCGGCGGTGTCGCCGTCGTCGCGGAAGGGATCGTAGGCCTGGAGGCCGATGGTGTGCGTTCCGAGACCCAGTCCGCGCGACTGGAGGTACTGGTACGTCAGTGTAGGCTGCTCGCCGAACACTTCGCCGTAGTGGCCATCGTTGTCAATATCCCACTCGAGCGTTCCCACTGATCCGCTTGCGTCCAAGGTGATGCTGTCGGTGATGTCAAGGTCCAGCAGGTAGGGGCCGCCGGCGATGGCCACGGGGGGGGGGTCGCCGAGGCCGGGGATCGACATTTTGATGCCCAGATCCTGGGCGGTCCCATTCGGGCAGACGTTGCCCAGCGAGAACCTGAAACCGGCCTTAAACACGGGGTAGTCTGCAGTGATGCTCGATAGCTCGGAGATTTCGAAGGCGCTTGGGGTGGTGAGGGAAAAAGTGGTGATCTTATTACCGAAATTATCCCTAAGCCAAGTGTACCCTTCGCCGGGAACGGCGCCATCCAAGCGAGCAGAGACGCCCGTGAAAGCGGCGACGTCGAGATTCCCGCCAGCCGAAAGGATGCTGTAGCCATCGAAAGGAATGTCATTGTCGCCCGCGTTCCACAGGAACGCTTCGTTGGGGTAGCAGTTCAGCACGAGATCGTAATCGGAAGCGTACACGGTACCGGCCAGAGCGACGATTGTCAGCGCGGTCAACAGAGTTTTCATTTTCATCTCCTTTTTGAAGTTTGACCCTTAATCGCAGGGCGTAAAAGAACGATCTGCAAGTTACGATAGGTAAACAACTCACAACAACATGCGGCACAAAACGTTACGCTACGAGAAGCACATTACAAACGACGGCTTTGCGTTTGAACGGATCGTGAATTGAATCCAGAAAAAGGTTCGGCAGTCATCCGAATGCTCCCCGAAGCCGCATCGATCAATCGGCAAGCAGAACACCAAGGTGGAGCCGGTCGCCAAGAGAGGAGAGGAGAGGAGAGGATAGGATACGAAAACACAACTGCCTCGCCACTCGCAGTGGAGGTGATCTACTCGACCCCTCCCCATCATACTTACAACAGAACTCACTATATCAAGCGAAGGCGGCAATCGCAAGAACCATTATCACCTTTGCGATACTATATTACGCAATGATGGGTCTACGCGCGAGGTGAACGTGCTTCTGGAAGGCGCCGCGATGGGTAATTTGGAAACCCGAAACCCAGGGACGGAAACACGGGGAAACACACGGGGAAACACGGGGGAAACCCGGGGAAACCCGGAAACCCGGGACGGAAACCCGGGACAGTCACCTATTTCTTGCCGTTCGGTTCGTCCTCTTTCATCCTCTTCTTTCGGGGCCGTCCGACCGGCGGCGGTCGCAGGCGGCGCCCGACATCTGTCTGGGACGGAGTACTACTTGAGTTCACGCAGCAGATTCGCCAGGCCGCGGCGGCCTTCTCGCTGGAAGGCGGTCCATCCTTCGGGACCGCAGAGGCGCTTCATGGCTCGGCGGCGGGCGGCGGCTGGATGGGCTATTTTCAACTGGCCCCGAATCTCCGCCATGGCCGCGGCGAATGCGTCCAGTTCGGCTGGAAGATGGTCCGCGAGGCGATCGCGCACATGCGCCGCCAGCGCCGGGACGCCGGCGTCGGTGGCCACGGCCAGTGTTACCGCTTCGGCCCGATGGACGGCCGGGACGGTGAAGTCGCACGCGGCCGGATCGTCGGCGATATTGACAGGAACGCCGGCGGCCTTGGCGTCGGCGGCGACCTCGGCGTTCACTGTTCGGTCGTCGGTGCAGGCGAAGACCAGGATCGCGCCGTCGAGATGATCGGCGTGATACGGCTCGGCCGCGACTTCGACGCCGGCGGGCCAATCGCCGCCCTTGGGGTCCACCACCCGCACGCCGGCGCCGGCGGCCAGCAGGCCCTCGACTTTTCGCCCCCCGACGGCTCCGCCGCCGACGACGACGGCCAGGCGGCCGGCGACATTGAACATGATGGGATAGGGTCTTGTCATCGCTGGACGATTGTCAGGGGTTGGGCGGTCGGATGCAAGGGGCGGTCTCGGCGGCGGTCTGCTCGGCGGCGGCGATGGCGGCCAGAACGGCGCGGGCTTTGTCGAGGGTTTCGACGTATTCGCCGTCGGGGGTCGAGTCGGCGACGATACCGCCCCCGACGTGCACGTGAACGCGACCGGGCTCCCACACCGCCGTGCGGATGACGATGTTCATCTCGGCGGCGCCGTCGACGCCGAAGTGAACCATGCCGCCTGTGTACGCGCCGCGTGCGAACGGTTCCAGTTCGTCGATAATCTCCATCGCGCGAATCTTCGGCGCCCCGGTGATCGACCCGCCGGGGAACGTCGCGGCCACCAGGTCGGCCAGGTCGGCCCCGTCAGCGAGATCGCCTTCGATGGCGCCAACGAGATGGAACACCGTCGGGTGCGTCTCCAGCACACCGGCGTCGGTCACCTGAACGCTGCCGTAACGGCACACGCGACCGAGATCGTTGCGAAGGAGGTCGATAATCATCGCCAATTCGGCGTTGTCCTTCTCGCTGGCCGTCAGAGCCGCGGCCGCCAGAGAATCACGCTGCGGATCGCCGGGGCGCCGGCGAGTGCCCTTGATCGGTCGCGTCGTAATGTGCCCGTCGCGGCAGCGAAGGAACAACTCCGGCGAACTGCTCAGCACCGCCCACCCGTCGCCGGCGATGTACCCGCTGTACCAAGCGGGGTTGCCGAGGCGGAGGCGGCGGTAGATATCGATCGGCGTCGCCGAGGTCTGTCGCGTGAAACGTTGAGACAGGTTCACCTGGAAGATGTCGCCGGCGGCAATGTACTCGATGCATCGGCCGACAGCGCTTCGGTAGGCGTCGGGGGTGAAGTGACAGGCCCATTGGCCGTCGCCGAGCCCATCGTCCGTGTCGTCCGGATGAGACGCCGCGGCCGCCGGTGGGCGTTCGGCCGACTCGGCCTGGTGAAGAACCTCGGCCAGTTCATCAGCGGCGCGGCCCGCCCCGTCGGGCGGATCGTCAAATCGCAGCGAAACCACATCCCACGATCCGGCGTGGTGGTCGTACACCGCCACGGCGTCGTAGAAGGCCAGGTGCATATCGGGCTGGGCGGTATCCCGCGGCGCCCGGCCGGGCAATCGTTCGAAATGACGGCCGAGTTCGTACCCGAGATACCCCATCCACCCCGGAGCGTACGGACAGGCCGCGGCGGCCGGAACGTTCACGCAGGTCAGAAGTCGGCGCAGGGCCGCGGCCAGAGGCTCGGCGCAACCGGAAGGCCATCGCACAAGCGGTACGCGACCGCCGGCGGCGACGCCTTCGGCCTCCGGCGGCCCATCGACCCCGTCGATCACGCCCTCGCGGATCGTCGCCACCGCCACCGGACAGCACGCGGCAATCGTGTAGCGACCCCATCGGTCGTGATCGGCGGTGCTTTCGAAGAAGATCGCCCCATCCCGGCGGGTGAGCGCAGTGAACACCGCACCGCGATCGGCCCGGCTGACCGCGTGGCGGATGTGGATCGAGGCGGTATACATGCGGCCACAATCAAGCATCGTCAGAGCCTGCCTTCAACGCCCCCGCAGCGCCGGAACCGTATCGCCCCGCCCGGCCAAATGCAACCGCCAATCGCCCTATGGGTCGTCCAGCAGCAACAGGGCGCCGAGATTCCTCGGATCGTAGTAATGCCGGGGCGTCTGGGACCAGTTGGAGGCCTCCATCGCGCCGGTGGCGAACCGAGCGAAATTGACGCCCCATCGCCAGTCGGCCCCCTCGGCTCCGACCGAGGCCCGGGGCATCGCGATTTCGACGAACATGGCCGCGTCGTCGCGTCCCACCGCAACCTTCGCCCCCGACGACCAATCGCTCGTCGCGGCCATCGTCGAATCGGTCGGGGCGCCGCGACCGCTGACGAGAACGCCGTTGGCTTTGACGACCATTCGATACACGTCGGCCGCGGTTGATCCGTCGGCGCCGGGATCGAGAATCACCTCGACCAGGTCTTCGTCCACCGCCAGCAGTTGGTCATAGCGAACGTCGTTGGTCGCCCGGACCGAGACCGGGGCGTCGCCGGGCAGATCGCATCGGAACGCCACGTACAGAAACTCCGCATCGTGCTGCACAAAGACATCCGTCCGCCACAGGGGCTTCTGATGGCCGTCGCGTCCCCGTCGGCCAAGCAGGCCGAAATCGCCGGCCGAGCCGCCCGATCGAATCGGCCATTCGGACAGATCGCCGTCGACAACCACCGGCCGCGACGTCGGTCGCGACAGTAGAATGGGGACCTTGGCCGAAAGCGTCTCGGTTCGATCGGCGCCGCGATTCAATCGTAGCGGCACGGACAGTTTTCCTGCGCCGCCGGCGCTGCGAAGCGGGCATTCGAAGTCGACCTCCAGCGTCTCGGTCGCCCACGGCGCGAGCCGTCGCTTGGCGGCCCGCCCGATCAACCGCACGCCTTGGGGGGGCTCGGGGAGCCAGAGCATCACGTCGGTCGCATCCGGGGAGCCGTTGTATATATCGGCCGAGAGCTTCACGTGCAGCTTCGTCTGATCGCCGACGACGACGGGAACGACGCGGGTCGAAATCCGTTCGACGCTCGCCGGGCGGGCCGCGTCGATCAGCGCCTGCCGCGACAGCCGCATCGTGAGGGCGTTGGGCGACGGCCCCGTCGACATCGGATCGGCGGCGATCACCTCGGCCGCCAGCAGCCTGCGGGCCTGCTCCCACAGGGCGCCGTCGGCGGCCCATCCGTCAAGCCGCGGGTCGCCGGCGTGGTTGCCGTCCGCCTGGAGCCCGACATACCGGGCCATCGTCTGCGTAATTCTATCGGCAAGTTCTCCCCGTCGGCGCTGGGTAAGCAGGCGGATGTAGCCGACGTCCTGCAGGCCCCGTCGGAGCCGCTTGAGGCGAACGCCGGCCAACACCCGGTCCAGCCCGGCGGGATCGCCCGGATAGAACAGGGACAGCTTTTTGCCGACCGACTCGCCGACCGACTCGCCGGCCGAACTGAACGGGTCGTCGTCCCATCCCAACACATCCCCCAGCAGCACTCCCGACAGGTTCGCTCGCATCGCCAGCCAGGGGACGGCCCGCACGTCGGCCGATGAAGCCGCCGGGGCCAGTGACGGGCTGTAGGGCGGCGATCCGGGAACCAGGTAGACCCCCGCCAAAGGCATGCCCTCCCGCGGCGGCGGCGACAGGCGGTCCGGATCGAGCTGATGGGCCGGCGGCGCGAGGATATCGTACAGACCGTCGTACCCTGGCGCGTCCGAAGGCGACTCGGTGAGAATGAGCGACGACGGGGCGTAAGAGCGGATCAACCGTGCGGTGCGTACGAACCGGTCGTACCGGTCAGGCGCGTCGGCGTCTCGGACGGGCCAGAAGAACAGCCGATCGGCGAACCCCAGATCATCGAAATGCTCGGCCGTCGCGGCCGCCAGCGATCCGAACGTCTCGCGATACTCCGGCGCGTCGACCCCGCCCAGCGAACGAGCCGCCGGCCACGCCTCCGTCAGCGGCGCCGGCCAGGCCGGTACGCCGATCCGGTCGGCGAAGGCCGTGCCGTCAAGGTACGGTTTCACGATGGCGTCGTAATCGTCCCAGTACAGTCGGGCCGCCCCGAAGGCGTCGCGCTTCATCGTGGGCCGTATCGTGGTCTCGAACAGGTCGATCCGATGCGCGTGGGCCAGGGTCATCAATTGACGCATCAGAACCAACCCCTCGGCGACCAGAGGATCGGCTCGATCCATCCAGACCGGCTTGAAGGGTTTGCCGCCTCGGGTCAGGAATCGCGAGAACAGCCGGCGATGATCGAACCGGCCCACCGCGATGACGGGCCGGGTGTCGGGGAGGACGAAGTTATGCACCACCAGCGACAGCCGCAGTTCCGTGGTCACTCGCGGAGCCGTCAGGCCGGCGCCGACTCGGCCGGAGATCGTTATGGCGCCGACGTAGCGCCCGGCGACGACACTGCGACCGACCGGCACATCGACCCACAACGCCAATCGCTCGCTCGGGCCGACTTCAAACGGCATTCCATTCCGCGGCGCCGACGACGGGATCAGAACATCATACTTGCGACCGGTATTCAGGCGACCCACGCCAAGCCGATGCCGCCATGCGGGAACCTTGGCGACGGTCACCGGCCACATGCGGAACAACTCGATGCGATCAGCCGGCAGGACCGCCCCTTCGCCTTTGGACAGATCGCTGAACCGTACGCGAACGTCGCGAAGTCCTTCGGCGGTTGCGTCCAGGACGATCTGAAAACTCACCGTCTCGTTGGCCGCCGCTGAAAGGTGAATCGCCTTGGCGTCGGGGTCGTAGGTGAGATCGGACCACGCCGGCTTGGAGGTCTCGTCAATCTCGGCCATCTCCCCGGCGGCCCAGACATTCATCTCGGCCGCACCGAAGCGCGTGCATCCCCCGGCCGCGATCGCGGCGCAGGCCAGAACAGCCGCGAGGGTCAACTGTCGAAGATCACACCAGGTAGGCGCCATAGGCTTCACATTGTACCCCCTCACGCCGGTAGGACCAAGGGGTTGGCGAGCAACCGGCCTACCCTAACGCCACGTCCAGGGTCATCATGATCGCGAATCCGAGGATCACGCCCATCGTCGCCAGGTCGACGTTGCCTTCGCGTTGGGATTCGGGGATCAGTTCCTCGGCCACCACGAAGATCATCGCCCCGGCCGCGAAGGCCAGTGCGTAGGGCAGTATCGCCGACATCGAAAGCACCATGAACGCCCCGGCGACGCCGGCGACCGGCTCGACGACGGCCGAGAGCTGCCCGTACCAGAACGACTTGATCCGGCTGACGCCTTCCCGCCGCAGAGGCAGCGCCACGGCGGTGCCCTCGGGGAAGTTCTGAAGGCCGATGCCGACCGCCAGGGCGATGGCCGCTCCGATCGTCGGAGCCCCCGGCAACGAACTGGCCGCGGCTCCGAAAGCCACGCCCACGGCCAGTCCCTCGGGGATATTATGCAAGGTGATCGCCAACACCAGCAGCGTGCTGCGATGCCAACGCGTCTTGATACCCTCGGTCGTCTTCAGGTCGGGGTGCATGTGCGGAAGAATCTTATCGGCGATCCGAAGCACAACCGCGCCAAGGACGAAACCGATCAGGGGGGGAACCCATTTCCACTTCGGTCCGTTGGCCTGCTCGGCCATTTCGATCGCCGGCGCCAGCAGGCTCCAGAAACTCGCGGCAATCATCACGCCGGCCGCCATGCCGAGGGAACCATCGAGGTACTTTTGGGAAAAATTCTTCGTCAAGAAGACCAACGCCGCCCCAAGCGCCGTCACCAACCACGTTCCCGTCGTGGCGATCAACGCCTGAAGGACGGGATTCTGTTCGCAGAACCATTCCATGGCTACTCAGTCTCCTCTGCAACGGACAATCCATCCGATGACGAAATGCACGCCAACCGGCTCGGAATCGCTTCCCGTGAACCCCTCCGCCCATGGGACTCACTTAACTCTAGCAATGAACAGGATGTCCGACAAGCTGTCATAGCCTATAATCACTCAAAGAGTGTGACCAGGCGACCATTATCATGTTTACCGATCGGGATAGTTGGTATAAGGTAAGGGCGAACTTGAGTGAGGTGGTGTAGGCATGTATCGAGCAAAGACGTTTTGGGCTTGGTTGGCGGCCGTCGGGCTTTTGGTCCCCGGCTGCGTTTCTCGCGATGATTATACCGGCCGCGAATCCGCTCGCCAGTGGGCAAACGCCTCGCCGAACGTCGATCGACCGGCCGATGCGCCGGCGGCTCACGCGTTACCCGCCAAGCCGGTTCTGGAAGATTACCTCGCCCACGCCGCGTTGAGCAATCCTCAGATGGAAGCGGCTTTCCACCGCTGGCGTGCGGCCGCCCTCCAGGCGCCGCAGACGCGTTCGTTACCTAGCCCGAGCCTGACCTACCGCTACTACATCGAGCAGGTGGAGACCCGGGTGGGGCCGCAGCGACAGTCGGTGCAGATCTCGCAGATGTTCCCGTGGTTCGGCAAGTTGCGACTGGCCGGCGAAGCCGCCGACCAAGCCGCCGAAGCGTCGCGGCAGCGGTACGAAGCGGTGAAGCTGAAGCTGTTCTACCAAGTCGCCGACGCCTACTGCGAGTACTACTACCTCAAACGCGCCATCGACATCACCGGTCAGAACATCGAGTTGCTCAAGAGCATCGAACGCGTCGCATCCGCCCGTTACCGCGTCGCCGCCGCAGCAGCAGCCGACGTCATCCGGGCGCAAGTGGAGCTGGGAAAGTTGGACGACCGGCTTCGTACGCTGCAAGAGCTTCGCGCCCCCATCCTCGCCAAACTGAACGCCGCGTTGAACCGCTCCCCGGACGCGCCGCTTCCGTGGCCGACGACGTTGGCGGCGCCCGCCGTCGACGTTGAGCCCGGGCAATGGTCGATGTGGATGCGTGAGAACAACCCCGACCTGAAGGCGATCGACAGCGAAATCGCCCGTCTCCGGCTGGGCGTCGACCTCGCCGGCAAGGACTATTACCCCAACCTCGGCCTTGGCGTGCAATGGATCGACACCGCCTCGGCCGCCGGGGCGATGCAGCCGAGCGACAGCGGCCAGGACGCCGTGATTGCGACGCTGACGATCGACCTTCCGATCTGGCGGGAGAAGCTCGACGCCGGCCGCCGACAGGCTCGCCGACGCCTCGCCGCCGGTCGGGCCGACAAGGTGCAAACGACCAACGCCTTGGAGGCCAAGTTGAAGATGGCCCTGTACAAGTTCAACGACGCCGAGCGGAAGATGGCGCTGTATCGCACAACGCTCACGCCGAAGGCCAAGCAGTCGCTGAGCATGATCGAGAGCACGTACCGCGCAGGGGAGGCGGGGTTCATCGACCTGCTCGACGCGGTTCGGGTGCTGCTGGAGTTCGATCTGGCGTATGAACGAGCCCTCGCCAACCGGGCCCAGAGACTGGCCGAACTGGAAATGCTCATCGGCCGGAGCATCCCCACAACGAACGACACAACGGCCGGAGCCGCGACCAACGACGGCGCCGATCGCCGATAAGGAACGACCATGACTGAATCGGAACACCGCGAATCCACCCCCCCACGCCGCGTCGGCGTATGGCGAATCGTCGTCGCCTGCGTACTGATCGGCCTGGCCGTCGGCTGGCTGAGCCGGAGTGCGTTCATCTCGACCCCGGCGCCGCCGCCCACCCAAACGCAACCGGCCGGCGACGACGAGGCCGACAAGCCGACTCTCTACGTCTGCTCGATGAACATCAGCTATCACCCGTACTTCTCCAGCACCGATCCCGAAACCCCCTGCGGCTACTGCGGCATGCAACTGATCCCCGCCACCGAAGATGAGGCCGCCGGCGGCGACCCGACCCTGACGGTGATCAGCGAAACCGCCCGGAAGCTGATGCAAATCGAAACCAGCCCCGTCGAGAGCCGGTTCCCCACCGCCGACGTCGACATGCTGGGGAAGATCGACTTCGACCGAACAACGTTGAAATACATCACCGCCTGGGTCCCCGGTCGGCTCGACCGGATGTTCGTCGACACCACCGGCGTGCCGGTCCGCCAAGGCGACCACATGGTGGAGTTGTACAGCCCCGAGCTGCTCAGCGCCCAAACCGAACTGCTCGAAGCGATCAAGGCCGCCGCGGAACTAGCCGACAGTAGCGTCGACATCGTCCGCGATCGAACCGAAGCGACCATAGGCATCGCCCGGGATCGTCTGAAACTTTGGGGATTGACCGATGAGCAGGTCGCCGAAATCGAACGTCGCGGCCAAGCCTCCGACCGAATGACCATCTATGCGCCGTCGGGGGGAATCGTCATCGACAAGGGCGCCGAGCAGGGCATGTACGTGAAGGTCGGCAGCCGACTGTACACCATCGCCGATCTGTCGCGACTGTGGGTGATCCTCGACGCGTATGAATCGGACCTGATGTGGCTGCGGTACGGTCAACAGGTGACGTTCACCTCGGTGGCGACGCCCGGCGAAACGTTCGACGGGACGATCTCGCTGATCTCGCCGGTAGTGGACGCCAGGACGCGTACGGTGAAGATTCGCGTGAACGTCGACAACAGCGACGGCAAGCTCAAGCCCGGGATGTTCGTCAAAGCGTCGGTGCGAGCGACGGTGGCCGCCGGCGGACGCGTGATGGCCGAATCGCTCGCCGGCAAGTACATCTGCCCGATGCATCCGTCGGTCATCGCCGACCCACCCGGCGCCTGCCCCATCTGCGGCATGGACCTGGTGACGACCGAATCGATGGGATACGAAGCGCCGGTCGCCGGCGACACGCCGCTGGTGATTCCGGCCACGGCGGTTCTGTGGACCGGCAAACGGGCCGTCGTGTACGTGCAGGTCGCCGACAAGGACAAACCCACCTTCCAATGGCGCGTGGTGGAACTGGGCGCCCGGGCCGGCGACGTCTACATCATCGCCCAAGGGCTCGCCGAAGGCGAACGGGTCGTCACTCGCGGCGCCTTCGCCATCGACAGCGAACGGCAGCTAAAGGCCAAGCCCAGCATGATGAACTCAGGGGGCGCGACCGTCCCTGTGGACAAACCGCCGACCCACCACCACGCGGCCGCGTCCAAGGCCGACCTCGCCGAGCCGCCGGCCCAACTGTTCGACGCGTACTTCCAAGTGCAGCAGGCGTTGGCGACAGATTCGGTCGACGGCGCCCTCGAGGCCGCGGCCGCGATGAAAGAAGCCGCGACGGATCGGTCGAACGAGACTTGGGACGAACACGTCGCCAAGCTGCGTGACATTCTCGATCGAATCGCGACCACACACGATATCGCGACGGTGCGTCGTGAGTTCGAGCCGCTCTCGGAGACGATGCTCGCGCTGGCCCGCCGCTTCGGCCCGCCCGGCAAAACGATATACCTGCTGCACTGCCCGATGGCGTTCGACAATCGCGGCGCCGACTGGCTGCAACCGAACGACCAGACGTTGAACCCCTACTTCGGCTCGGCGATGCCGCGTTGCGGATCGGTCACAGAAACCTTCCCCGTCGACGACAGCGAGGACGCAGTCGATGAGTGACCGGCTCGATGAGATCCCGCCGATCGAAGGCGAATCGTCCCTCGCCCGGCTCATGCGATTCTGCATGACCAACCGACTGATGGTCGTGCTGGCGTTGGTGTTTATTCTGGGATGGGGGCTGATGGTCGCCCCGTTCAATTGGGATATCCGCCTGCTGCCGCAAGACCCCGTGCCCGTCGACGCCATCCCCGACACGGGCGCCAATCAGCAGATCGTCTTCACCGAGTGGCCCGGCCAATCGCCGCAGGAGGTGGACGACCAGATCACCTACCCGCTCAGCGCGGCGATGCTGAACGTTTCGGGCGTCAAGAGCGTACGCAGCACGTCGATGTTCGGATTCTCGTCAATCTACGTCATCTTCGGCGACGACGTCCCGTTCAGCGACTCCCGCAGCCGGCTGCTGGAGAAACTCACCAGCCTCAGCGAGGGGCGCGACTACCCCGAGGGCGTCAAGCCAAAATTAGGGCCGGAGGCCACGTCGCTGGGCCAAGTCTTCTGGTACACCCTCGAAGGCCGCGACCAAGACGGTCGGCCGGCCGGCGGGTGGGACCTCGAAGAGTTGCGGACGTGCCAGGACTGGATTATTCGTTTTCATCTGATGGCCGCCGGGGGCGTAGGTGAAGTGGCCTCGATCGGCGGGTTCGTCCGCGAATATCAAGTCGACGTCGACCCCGACGCGATGCGATCGTACGGCGTAACCATCCAACAGGTGTGGCGAGCCGTGCGAGCCTCCAACCGCGACGTGGGGGCCAAGACGATCGAGCTGAACCAGGTGGAGTACTTCGTTCGCGGCGTCGGGTACATCAAGAGCGTCGACGATATCGCAGAGGCCGTGGTGACCGTGCGAGACGACGTCCCGGTGCTCATCAAACATATCGCCACCGTCACCACCGGCCCGGCGTTGCGACGAGGGGCGCTCGATAAGGACGGCGCCGGGGCGGTCGGCGGGGTCGTGGTGGCGGCGTTCGGCGAGAATCCTCTGGAAGTCATCAAGAACGTCAAGGCCCGGATCGACCAGATCGCCCCCGGCCTGCCGGTCAAAACGCTCGAAGACGGAACCGTCTCGCGCGTGACGATCGTGCCGTTCTACGACCGCACGGGGCTGATCTACGAAACGCTCGGCACGCTTCAGCGCGCTCTGTGGGACGAAATTCTCATCACGGTCATCGTCGTGGTGCTCATGGTGATGCACCTGCGAACCAGCCTCTTAATCGGCTCGCTGCTGCCGGTGGCCGTGCTGATATGCTTCATCGCGATGAAGACCTTCGGCGTCGACGCCAACATCGTCGCCCTGTCGGGCATCGCCATCGCCATCGGCACCATGGTCGACATGGGGATCGTGATCTGCGAGAACATTCTTCGCCATCTCGATGAAGCCGGCGAAGGCGAGTCGCGCCTGGAAGTGATTTATCGCGCGGCCGTCGAAGTCGGCGGCGCCGTACTGACGGCGGTGATGACCACCGTCGTGGGCTTCCTGCCGGTGCTGACGATGACCGGCGAACGCGGCAAACTGTTCCGCCCGTTGGCCTACACCAAGACCTTCGCCCTGATCGCCGCGGTTCTGGTGGCGCTAACGCTGATCCCCCCGGCCGCGTACATCCTGTTGGGCAAGCGATTCTCCGGGCGCCGAGCGCGCAAGTTACTGGTGGTGCTCCTGGCCGGGGCGGGGGTCGTTGCCGGGTTCGCGATGACGTGGTGGGTCGCCGCCGCCATGGCGGTGTTCGGGGTATACCACCTGACCAAGGAACGTCTCCCCCGCCGGCTCAACGCATCGCTGCATATCCTGATCGGCCTGGCCGCGGTGACGTTCGTCGGCGTTCTGCTGACGCGGCACTGGGAGCCGTTGGGCGCCGAGCGAGGGATGACGCGGAACCTCATCTTCGTCGCCGCGTTGATCGGCGTTCTGCTGGCGTTCTTCCGCCTGTTCCAATGGGCCTACCCCACGATCCTCCGCTGGTGCCTCAACCACAAACTGCTATTCCTGACAGCGCCGGTCCTGCTGATCATCCTCGGCGCCATGATCTGGCTCGGCTTCGACACCGTCGCCGCACCGGCCGCCAAAGCGGGTTCGCTGGTGGGGCTGTCGGAGGCGTCGCTGCGTGAGACCGACTGGTGGGGCCGGGCGAGTCGGGCGTTGCCGGGCCTGCAGAACGAAGAAATGCCCCCGCTCGACGAGGGCTCGTTCCTCTGGATGCCGTCGATCAGTTCCCACGGCTCCATCGGCGCCGCCACCGACTACCTGTCGATGCAGGGCCGGGCGTTCCGGGCGATCCCCGAAGTCGACATGGTCGTCGGCAAAGTCGGTCGCGTCGATTCGCCGCTGGACCCGGCGCCGCTGTCGATGGTCGAGACGGTCATCAACTACAAGAGCGAATACATCACCGATATCGACGGCCGACGGTTGCGCTACCGGTACGACGACGCGGCCGGCGATTTCGCCCTCGACGCCGAAGGCCGGCTTATCCCCGATTCTCACGGACGCCCCTTCCGCCAGTGGCGGCCCCAGATCAAATCGCCCAAGGACATCTGGAACGAAATCAGACGCGCCGGCAGGTTCGTGGGCCTGTCCTCGGCGCCCCGCCTGCAACCGATCGAAACGCGACGCATCATGCTCCAAAGCGGCATGAAGTCCAAGATCGGTCTGAAGATCCTCGGCGTCAATCTCAAAGACATCGAAGCGGTCGGCATCCAACTGGAACGGATTCTCAAACAGGTCCCCTCCGTCAACGCCGACACGGTCATCGCCGATCGCCAAGTGGCCAAGCCGTATCTGGTGATCGACACGACCTCGCCGGCGGCTCGAAAGGCGATGGCGCGATTCAACGTCAACGCCAACGATCTGCTCAACGTGGTCGAGATGGCCGTCGGCGGCAAGACCGTCACCACCACCGTGGAGGGCCAGATGCGATTCCCCGTTCGCGTGCGGTACCTGCGTGAACTCCGAAACGAGGTCGAAACGCTCAGCCGGGTCCTGGTTCCCACCGCAACCGAGGCCCAGATCCCCATGGGCGAGTTGGTCGAGATTCGCTACGAGGCCGGCCCGCAGATGATCAAGCGTGAGGAAGGCCTGAAGGTCGGCAACGTCATCTTCGACGGTCGCGACGAATTCGGCGAAGTCGAGGTGATCGAGCAGTGCCGCCGCTATGTGGACGCGAAGATCGCCTCCGGAGACCTGGTGCTGCCGGCGGGCACGTCGCTGCGATACGTTGTCGCCGGCAAGAGCGTGAGCGAATACACCCGCCAGCAGAAGCGGCTCTACCTCGTGATGGCCGTGGCGCTGTTCGTGATCTTCATGATCCTGTACTTCCAGTTCAAATCGACCTCGACCACGCTGTTGGTCTTCTGCGGAATCTTCGTCGCATGGGGAGGCGGGTTCCTGCTGCTGGGCCTGTACGGAACCGACTGGTTCCTGAACTTCTCGGTCTTCGGCGTGAACATGCGCGATCTGTTTGCGATCCATCCGATCAAGATGTCGGTGGCCGTGTGGGTCGGGTTCCTGGCCCTGTTCGGCATCGCCACCGACGACGGCGTTGTGATGGCGACGTACCTGGGCCAGTCGTTCGCCAAACGCAATCCCGACACTGTCGCTGAGATCCGCCAGGCCACGCTCGCCGCCGGCTCCCGACGCGTCAGGCCGTGCCTGATGACGACGGCCACAACGATCCTGGCCCTGATCCCCGTGCTCACCTCCACCGGCCGCGGCGCCGATGTGATGATCCCCATGGCCATCCCCTCCTTCGGCGGCATGACCGTCGAAATCCTCACCATGCTGGTCGTGCCCGTACTGTATTGCTGGGTTCGCGAACTGCGACTGCCCCGCGGCCGCGATGGCGACGCCCCCACCCGGACCCCGCTATGGTTGCGCGTCTACCGGGGCGCCCGAATGGGCCCCAAACGGCTGTGGCGTGGCCTCAGGAGGTCGACCCAAGGCGACGCCGAAGCGTAATCGCTTGGCTCGTCACATATCTTCTGTGGCGAGCCGCCCCGACAGGGTATGATGGCTGGAGCAGGCGGGCTACGCCGCCCTGCCGGAGCACTCGCGTTGGGAGAATCGACCGTGATGGGCAGACGCTTCCTCCTTGGCCGCGGACATAGACGTTCGGCGATCACCATCGTCGTGCTGATCGCCGCCGTTGTGGTCGGGGCGGGTGTCGTCGCCAGTTGCATGCATCGGTCGCCGAGGGCCGCCAGACCCGGCCCATCGCCGCTTCCGACGTCGCCGAGCGTGATCCGGGTGCGACTGATCGATGCAATCAACATCGTAACGCTCAGCAGCGACGGCCCCTACCGCCTCACACTCGATGATCGCCAGGTCGCCTCCGGCGCCGGCTTGGCTGCGGGTAAGCTATGGCGCGACGCCGGCGTATGGATCTTCAACGATCGGCCCATCGGCGCCGGGGCGCTCAAACTCCAATCGACCCGAGCTGGCGGGCTGGTCGGCTGCAACGGCCGCATGTACCGCGGCGAGCTGCACATGGGCGAAGTCGCCTCCGACCCGGCGAAACTCACCGTCAACAACCACGTGCCGATGGAGCACTATCTCGCCGGCGTATTGGCCCGTGAACTTTTGCGCGGCTGGGGCGTCGAAACCTACAAGACGTTGGCGGTGGCCGCCCGAACGTACGCGATGTACGAGATAACCCACATTGGCCGCAGGCGCAGTTTCGACGTGTACGCCGACCAGCGGAGCCAGGTCTACGGCGGCGTCAAAGACGAGACCGCCAAGAGCCTCGCGGCCGTGCGGGCCACGTGGGGGTTCGTGATGACCGTCGGCCCCAAGGGCGCCGAGCGCGTCTTCAAAACCTACTACAGCTCCTGCTGCGGCGGCGCAACCACCCCCGCCCAAGGCCTGGAGCCTCAAGGCGAAATCGTCCGCCCCCTCGCCGGCGGCGTCGTATGCAACGACTGCGTCTTTTCCGGCCGCTATCGATGGCCGACGGTGCGAATCGCCCACAGCGACGCCTTCGCCGCTCTGGCGCGGCGCTACAAGAAGATTGCCGCGATGAGACCGCTGAAGAGCGTCACCGTCTCCGCCTCCACCCCGTGGGGCCGGCCGCAGTGGTTGGAGGTGACCGCTCGCGACGGCCGCGTCGAACGCATTCGGGCCGACGACCTGCGACTGGCGCTGCTGATGTCCGGCGTTCCGGCCGCCAAGGGCGTCTACAGCATGAGCTGCACGCTCACCGATACCGGCGCCGAACTGGTCTTCTCCGACGGTAGAGGATTCGGCCACAGCGTCGGCCTGTGCCAATACGGAGCCGAAGGCAAGGCCCGACGCGGCTTGAAATACCACGAAATCCTCTACGCCTACTTCCCCGGCGCCAGGATCACCAGGGTCTATTGAGATTGACGATTGCAATCCACATGAAACCCTCGATCATATTGACGGTTCGCTCCATACCCGGCGTCTCCTTCGGCAGATTCCTTGTTCAGGTCTTTGGGCTCAGGTATGTTAGCATAGATGTTCGAATTCGAAACTCTACATTCAGACAGCGACTCGGCCGCGAGGGTCGGACGCTTCCACACCCCCCATGGCGTTGTAGACACCCCGACCTTCATGCCGGTCGGCACGTGCGCGACGATCAAGGGCGTCACGGCCGACCACGCGGCGGCGACCGGCTCGCAGATGATCCTGGCCAACACGTACCACCTGCTGGGGCGGCCCGGCCCCGAGGTCGTGGCCGATCTCGGCGGCGTTCACGCCATGATGGCCTGGGACGGACCCATCCTCACCGACAGCGGCGGCTACCAGGTGTTCAGTCTGGCCAAGCTGCGGAAGATCGACGACCGGGGCGTCACGTTCCAAAGCCACATCGACGGCTCGCAGATCGACCTCACCCCCGAGCGGGCCGTCCAAGTGCAGCAAGCCCTCGGCGCCGACGTGATGATGCAACTGGACGTGTGCCCGCCCCACGACGCGTCCCACGACGACGTCGCCGAAGCGGTGCGACGGTCGGGCGACTGGGCCAAGCGGTGCCAGGCCGCCAAGACGCGCGACGACCAGGCGCTGTTCGGCATCCAGCAGGGAGGGGTGTACGACGATCTGCGCGCCCGTTCGGCCGAACGAATCGTCCCGCTGGACCTGCCCGGCTACGCCATCGGCGGGCTTTCGGTCGGCGAGGGCCATGAGGCGATGATGAAAACGCTCGAGCCCATCGACGGGCAATTCCCTCGCTCCAAGCCCAGGTATCTGATGGGCGTCGGTGAGCCCCGCGATATGCTCGGGGCCATCGCACGCGGCGTCGATATGTTCGACTGCGTACTGCCCACCCGCAACGGCCGCAACGCCTACGCCTACACGTGGGGCGGCCCGCTACGACTGCGGAACGCCGTCCATACCCGCGACACGCGGCCGCTGGATGAGGATTGTCCGTGCCTGGCGTGCCGCCAGTACAGCCGCGGCACGATCCGCCATCTGTTCATGGCCAAAGAGATGCTCGGACCGATGCTGCTGAGCATTCACAATATCACGTTCTTCGCCCAGTTCGTCGCGGCCATTCGCGCGGCAATCGTCGCCGGCGACTTCACCGACAAGGCCGCCCAGTGGAACCGGCGGCTCTACCCCGCCGCCAACGAGTAAGACCCCGCCATGGCCGAAATCCGACAACCCAAGCAAGCCAAGCTGATCGTCGGCCTCCTGGCCGCCAGAACCCAATGGCTGGACGACGCCCGAGCGATGCTGGAGGCGCTGTACGGCTCCGTCGACATCGCCGGGGAGGTGATCCCGTTCACCTTCACCGACTACTACCGATCGGAAATGGGACCGGCCCTGCTGCGGCAATTTCTGGCCTTCGATCGGCTGATTACGCCGGACGAACTGGCGCCGATCAAGAAGCGTACCAACCAATTGGAAGACGAACTCGCCGAACGCTTTACCGACGCCCCCCGGCCGGTGAACATCGATCCCGGGTACGTCGAGTTGGCCAAGCTGGTGCTGGCCAGTGCGAAGGATTTCGCGCATCGGATCTACCTGGCCGACGGCATTTACGCCGAAGTGACGATGCAGTACCACAGCGGAAAATGGGAAAGCTTGCCCTGGACCTTTCCCGACTACGGCAGCGGCCGGTATGATGCTTTCCTGAACGCCGCCCGCCTGCGACTGAAAGAACAGACCACCCGAACGGGCGCCGAATGAGACCGATCGCAACGTAAAGGCACGCTTATGTATATCTGGATCGCCCTGGCGACAATCGCAGTTTCGATGGGCCTCGCCATGCTGGCCATCCCCATTGTGCGTCAACTGGCGATCCGCACCGGGTTGGTCGCGTCGCCGGCCAAGGACCGGTTCGGAGCCACACCCACCCCCCTCGGCGGCGGCGTGGCGATCGTACTGGCCATCCTCATGCCCAGCATCCTGGCCATGGCCGTCGCAGCGGTGTGGGCCGCCGAAGGCGCGCCCGACTGGCTCCCCGGATCGGTCGCCATTCACATCGCCGGCGCGGCCTCACGAGCCCCGATGGCGCTGACGATTCTGGCCGGAGCCGCGATCCTATGCGTACTGGGCCTGATCGACGACTGGCGGGGATTGGGGCCATGGCTCAAACTCGTCGTCCAGATCGCCGTCGCCGGCGGCGTGGTGATGGCGGCCGATCTGCGAATCCTCACGATGCTCGGCGAACCGTGGACGACGATGGTCAGCGTCCTGTGGATGCTGATTATCATGAACGCCATGAACTTTCTGGACAATATGGACGGTCTGGCCGCCGGAGTGACCCTGGTCGTCTCCATCGCCCTGCTGGCGGCCGCGGCGACGATCGGGCAGTTGTTCGTCGCAGGCTGGCTTTGCCTGCTCATCGGCGCCACCGCCGGGTTCCTGGTGTTCAACTTCCACCCGGCGCGAATCTACATGGGCGACGCCGGCAGCCTCGTGCTGGGGTTCCTGCTGGCCGTGCTCAGCATGCTGACCACGTATTACGACCCCACCTCGCCGGGGATGCATCGAATGTACGGGGTGCTGGTTCCGCTGATCCTGCTGGCGGTGCCGCTGTACGACTTCACCAGCGTGATGTTCATTCGAATCCGTGAAGGCCGTCACCCGATGGTCGGCGACACGTGTCACTTCTCGCATCGACTCGTGGCCCGCGGCATGTCGGTTCCGGCGGCGGTGCTGACGATTTACCTGTGCACGGCCGTAACGGGCATCTCGGCGATCCTGCTGCCTCACGTGCCCGAGTGGGCCGCGATGCTGCTGGCCGGCCAGTGCCTGGGGGTGCTGGGCGTTATCGCACTGCTGGAATCGGCCGGCGGGGGATCATGACCGACGACGCCACGCCATCCCGCTCGGCCGCGCCCGGTCGCCGGAGTCGGTGGCTCCGATGGACATACGGGGTCATCGGGGCCGGGCTGCTCGCCCTGATGGTCGGGCGGATGATGCTCAACGAGCCCACCTTCGGCCGCAGCCCGCTGAGCGCCGCCGGCGCCTACCACAGCCTTCCGGTGGCCGAGCAGATCTACACGCCTTACAACGTTATCCGCATTGCATCGGCCGTAAGCATTCTGGCGCTGGCGGCGGCGTGGGCGATCGCGACGGCGTTCAGTTCCGGCCGGTTCGTGCTGCGTCACCCCCTGTTCGGGGCGGTGCTGGGCGCCTTGGCCGCGATGCTGCTGATCTCCGGACACCTGGCCGCCGATCGGCGTGCGGGGCTGGTGACCGCATTGGAGCAGACGAGCCTGCTGCTGGCGTGTTTCCTGGCGATGCAGTTGACCCGAGCGGCGTGGCGGCGAAGCCTGGTGATCGTCATCCTCGCCGGCATGGCGACGACGCTGGGGCTGAAGGGATTGTATCAGGCGACGGTCGAGATTCCCGACCAGCGAGTGGAGTTCCGCGCCAACAAGGCCGATCAACTGGCCGCGATGAACATCGCCGTCGATTCGCCCGAGGCGACGATGTACGAAGCCCGGGTCCAGGAGATAACTACCAAGGGGTGGTTCTCCCTGGCCAACGTCTTCGGCTCGTTGATGGTCCTGCTGACCATGGCCGCGATCGGCATCGCCGTCGACAAGTGGCTGTCAATTCGGCGCGATCCGCCCGGCTCTCCGCGAGGCCCGCCGGGATTGAACCGGGAGATTCCATCGACAGTCGTCGCCGCGATCCTGTCGTCGCTGCTCATCGTACCGGCCGCGATCACGTGGTGGCTTACCGGCAGCATCGGGGCGATCGGCTCGGGGATCATGGCGGGCGTCGCGGCGGCGGTTCTGTTCGCCCTTCGCGGCCCGGCCGCCCGACATCGGCGAACGGTTCTCACCGTCACCATCGTCGCCTTTGTCCTATTGACCGTCGGCGTGATCGGCGTGGGGATCTCCCGCGGCGGACTGCCCATGCGAACGCTCCAGGTGCGATGGGAATACTGGACCGGCTCGGCGGCGATGCTGGCCGAACGCCCGGTGTGGGGCGTGGGACCGGGGAACTACGCCGACGCGTACCTTCACCACCGCCTGCCGGGGGCCGAGGAGTCGGTCAAGAACCCACACAATGTGATCGTCCAGGCCCTGACCGAGTACGGCCTGCCGGGCGGCGCCCTGTACATCCTGCTGCTGGGATGGACCCTGCTGAAACTCACCGGCCCCCAGCGCGACGACCTCGCCGATTCGACCGACGCGGCCCCCACCGGCCGAGCGGCTTGGGTGCTGCTGGCGGCTATTCACGCCGCGGCTGTGATCTGGCGAATATCCGTCACCACGTACCCCGACCCTCTGATGCTGCTGTACGACAACTACATCCCACTGGCCGGCGTCGGAATCGGTTTCGCCGCGGCCTTCTGGACCGGCCGACCGGGCGACCCGCTGGCGCAAGCGGGACCGTTCGCCGCCATCGCCGTCGGGTGCGGACTGGCCGGCTTCGCCCTGCACAACCTCAGCGACTTCGCCCTGTTCAAGCCCGGCGCCGCGATGGCCTTCTGGGTCGGGGCCGGCGCCATGGTGGGCGTCGTCCGGGGCCGACAGGCGATACTCGGTCGCGTGTGGGCCATCGGAATCGCCCTGGGCCTGACGGCCGCGACCGTTGCGGCGACGGTCGTTGTCGCGATGCCCATGCGGCGAGCCGAGCGTCTTACGTACGAGGCCGCCCGGCTGTATTCGCAGAACGCCCCCGTTGGCGCCGCCCGGGCGATGGCCGCGGCCGTGGATGCCGATACGCTGGACGCGGCTGCGGCCGCCGACCTCGCCCAACTGACGATGCGGAACGCTCGGAACAGCGACGAGCGGGCGCATGGCAAAGCCTTGGACGACGCCATCGGATACGCCCGGATCGCCTGCGAACGAAATCCACGCAAGCGGTCGTACCGGAATCTGCATACGCAACTGACGGCTATCGGCATCGATCCTGATCTACAGCGATTCGGATGGGGCGAGCCGATCGGGGACATCGCGAGCAAACGCACCGCAGCCGTCGAACATCTCAAACGCCATCGGCGAAACCCGTACGCACTGAACGTCGCGGCCCAATACGCCTACCATAGCGGCGACTTCAAGACCGCGGCAACGTATCTCCGGCGCGCCTTATCGCTGCCGGGGGGCGACCGGCCCCTGCTGCACGATCATCTCGGCGACGCCTGGTATCGCGCCGGCGACAGCGACAAGGCCAAGCGGGAATGGGCGAAGTTCAAGGCCGGCCGAACCGACAAGCGATGGTCCGAGCAAATCGGCCCGGCCATCGAGCAACTGGCTCGCATGGATCCGCACGACCCCCACGGCCGGCTGCAACTGGCGAAATGGGCCTACCAAGCGGGGCTGACGCAACTGGCGGCCACCCAACTGGCCGCGGCCGAAGCGAGCGAGCAGGCTCTATGGCCTCACAGCGTCATGCGATTCAACGCCCGGCGCCAGGCCGAAGTCGAACTGCTCAAGGCGAAGATCAACGACGAGTGAAAACAGAAGGTCATGCCGGATTCGCCGGGAGTAGGCCTGATGAATGCTTGCCGTTACTAGCCCCCCGCAGTGCGGGGGGTCGAAGGAAGCGTGGACCCATAGACTGTGGATCAAACGACCGCTTCGGGCCGATCGATATCAAATCTTCAGCGGGAACACTGTCAGCCCAGCTACCCCCCTGCACTGCAGGGGGCTAGTAACGGCAGGCCGTTGGCTATGAGAACTCCCCTGGGATCCGGCGTGAACCCAACAACGGCGAGCGCCGAATCCATCGACACTCGCCGTCGTGTTTGTGCTTAGAGCATCCGGCCGATGTCAGTCGTCGCCCAACGCCTCCATCACTTCTTCGATGATGTCGAAGTTGGCGTACACGTTCTGCACGTCGTCGTGGGCGTCGAGGTTATCCAGCAGGCGGAGCACCTTCCGGGCCGATTCGACGTTGTCGATTACGATCTGGTTCTCCGCCACACGGCTGATGGAGGCCTCCTCGGTCGCGATCTCGGCGTCGGCCAGCGCCTGCTTGACCTGACCGAACGCCGTCGGGTCGCACGTCACCTCGAAGGTGTCGCCGTCGGCGACCAGATCGTCGGCGCCGGCTTCCAGGACGATGTCCATCAGGGCTTCTTCGCCGATGGTCGTGGCGTTGATGCTGAACGCGCCTCGCTGCTTGAACATCCACGCCACGCTGCCGGCGTTGGCCAGTTGGCCGCCGGCGTGCTCGAAGATCTTTCGCAGTTCCGGCGCCGTTCGATTGCGATTATCGGTCAGGCATTCGCACATAACGGCAATGCCGCCGGAGCCATAACCTTCGTAGAGAACCTCTTCGTAGTTAACCGAGCCCAACTCGCCGGCGCCCTTCTTGATGGCGTTCTTGATCGTATCGTTGGGCATATTGACGGATCTGGCTTCATCCATGGCGTACCGCAGATGAAGATTGTCGTCGGGGTTGCCGCCGCCTTCTTTGGCGCAGATGATAATGCGACGTGAAATCTTGCTCCACGCACGGCCCCGGCGAGCGTCGTTGACGCCCTTCTTCCGCTTGATTTTCGACCACTTGCTATGACCAGACATGCTAACTCCTGTACTCAGTCAAGAACCGTACTGTGCTACCGTCGAACGCCTCGCCCCAAAGGCGCCACCTTCGGATTACCGCCGCGTTGGGCGGCTTGTATCTTCTTGGCCGTCTCCTGCGCCACACGATGCGTGTCGCCGTCGAGACGATCGCCAAGCAACTCACCTTCCGTTTCGGCCAAGTCGGCGGCCTCACTCCACATCTCCAACGCCTGCTCCCTGCGACCCAGTCGCCAGAACGTATCGCCGACGTGATCGTAGATAACGGCATTGTCGCCATAGGGGCTATTCAACGCAAGCAGAAGGAGGTCCAACGCCTGATTGAACTGGCCACGCTTGTATCGCAGCCAGCCCAGGCTGTCCTGAACGTTCGGACCGGGAGCCGCGGCTAACGCCTTCTCCAGCATCCGCTGGGCTTGATCGAGGTCCTCGCCCTCATCGGCCCGGAGGTATCCGAGGTTGTTGTTCAACTCCGGATCATCGGGGCTCAGTTGGGCGGCGCGGTTCAGCAACTCAGCCACACGCCGGCCGTCCGACCGACGCGGCCGCGTGTACACCGACTGGGAAAGCGACAACAGGTCGATATTGTCGGGGGAGGCGGCCAGGAATCTCTCGTACACCACGATCGCACGATCGGTTTGGCCGAACTCTACTAGCCGTTGGATCAACTTCAAACGAAGCCGATCGGCCAGTTCGGCCTCGTCCTTGTCGTCGCCGGAGAGGCGGCCGATTGCGCTGATCGTCAGCGCCGCCGCCTGGTCGTGTCGACCGGCGACATGGAGCCAAGCCGCGGCCGTGTCAATCGGCGTCGGGGCGTTGGCGATAGCGGACAGTTCACGCCGGCGCCGCCACGATTCCATCGGAATGAAACTCTCTACGATCACACTGGCCATTCGCTCACCGGCGGAGCCGGCGGCAAGCCACTTGGCGGCGGGGATCGAGGTGAACAGTTCCACCGCCGCGGCCTCCAGCTTGTTGTATCTCCCGGCTGTGGCCAACGCATCCAATTTGGCGGCCGCCAGCATGCCCCACGCGTGCGAGTTGTCCTCGGCGACCATCGCCATGAGTCCGTCGACAAGACCGACCGCCCCGTCGACGTTATCGGCGAGGGCCTGTACGCGAACCATGGCGATCTCATACAGCAGCTTGGCGTCATCGCCTTGAGCGATCCATTCGATCAGTTTCCGTCGGGCTTCGGCGACGCGTCCGCTCTCGGCCAGGGTCACGACGTACAGCACCCTCATCCGCGGCGCCAGGTCGGCCTCGGTTCCGGCGCCCAGTACGTCGACAACCTGATCGAGCAGGCCCGCCTTGCGGAGCGCGACGGCCCGTTGGAAGGGCAGACTCGCATCGGCAGGATCGCTCGCCATCGCCTGGGCGAGCGTCGCGGCGGCCTGTTCGTACAGACGCCGGCCGCTCTGTAGCGCCGCCAACTGCTTCAGAATACCCGGGTCTTCCGGCCTCACCGCCAGGGCGACATCCAGGTCGGCCCGGGCGCGATCGTACCGCCGCGGACCCAGCATTTCGGCGGCCGCGGCCGTACGAAGCTCCACCTGGACCTTCAGCAGTCTGGCTCGCACATCGTCCGGCGCCAGCACCATAAGCCTGTCCACGGTCGCTCGGGCCTGGAGATACTCGCCCCGCCTGTGCTGAATGGACGCAAACAGCCGAAGGGCCGTCACGTCGTTGGCGTCGGCTTTGAGCAGCATACCGATCACTCGGCGAGCCATCGCCAGCGACTGTTGGGCCTCTTTGCGGTTGCCTCGCGCCGTATGGCTCTGGTACCGGGCCAGGTACAACGAGACCAGCAGTTCGGCCGCCTCACTGTCACCGGTGGTCTTGACGATCTGAAGCAGATGCTCGGCGGCCGAATCGATCTGACCGGCCTTCACCAAGGCCCGAGCCAGTAGAATTCTAGAACGAACGTGACCCTGATCGGCCTTCACCGCGTCGGCGAGAATCTGTATCGCCGGGGCCGACCGACCCTGCGCCAACAGCGACCACCCGGTGAGATAATCGGCGACCTGCGAATGGCCCAGAGCACGGACCTTGTCGGCCAGATCGGTCACGCGATCAAACTGACCGCCGACGATGGCGATTCGGGCCAGGGCCTCGTACGCCGGGAGGAAGTCAGCGGCGACTTCGATGGTCTGCTCGAACAACGGGCGAGCTTGGTCAGCGGCGCGAAGCCGGCGGGCGACCAATCCGGCGAGGTACAACTTGGCGTGTCGATACTCGCTGACGCCGTCATCGGCGGTGGCCAGCCATTGGGCGACACCGTCGTCAAGCCGCGCAGGCCGGCAACCGGCCAGAAGCCTCTCCACCTTCGTCGCGGCCGAGGGGCGGCGTCCAAGCAGATCGGTCAGAACCTCCATGGCGTCTACGGCGCGAGATTGCTCCAGCAGCCACTTGGCGAGCGTCAGCGCGAGGGGGGCGAGGTCTTCCACCTCCCGCTGATGCTCGGCCAGAACGGCCATCGCCTTGTCGGTTTCGCCGAGGGTCCACATCCCGCGGGCCACGGCCACCAACACCGCCGCCGGAGGCATGCCGTATTGGGCTCGATAGGCCCCCAGCAATCGGCGTAAGACAAGCGGATCGTCCTTGGCCTCGCAGACCACGAGCATCATGTCGACAATCCGCTCGGCGCCGAGGGGACCGCCCATCATCTCCAGAGCGACCTTGTCGGCTTGGTCGAACCGGCCGGCCTTGGCGAGCGCCTTGAGGTACAGCATGGCGACCGGCGCGTACGATTTGTTCAGGCGATAGGCGACATCGAGCGTCTCGGCGGCTTCGTCATATCGGAGAAGCGATAACAGCAGCGTGCCGCGACGCATCAGAAGGCTCTCGGGATGCTCGGCCAATTGGGCCAGAGGCGCCGACCAATCGGCGTACCGACGATCGAAGAGACTCCGATCCAGAGGTTCCAAGGCGTCCAGAGCCGCCGCGACCCGGCCAAGACGACGCAGAACGTCGGAAAGCAGCAGTCGGGCTCGGTCGACCTCGGTGCGATCGTCGTCGGAAACGGCCGTACACGCCAGAGCCGTGCGGTAGTACACGACCGCCTCTTGCAACCGGCCGGTTTGCTCGGAGATTCGCCCCAACGACAGATGGACCCGCACGTCATCACCGGCGGCCGCTTCGAGGTGGGCGACCGCTTTGTCCAACTCGCCGGTGGCGAAGAGGGCCAGCCCCAATTCTCGTCGAACGGCGACACTGTCGGGGGCCAGAGCGACCGCCTCGGTTAGCGACTGGACGGCCGCGGCGTGGAGTTGGTTCTTCAGATGACGGCGTCCGGCGGCCAGCAGTTCCTTGACGGCCGGATCGTCGGGAACATCGTCCGCCAACGGCCGCGGCGTCTCAATCGACGGCGTCAGTCGCGCCAAGGGCGTCAGCGCTGCGTCGGGTAGCGGTCCGGCGTCGATCAACGCAGACCCGTCCGGCCCCCCGCAGCCACAGAGCAACACTGAGGCCGCGATGAGCAGAATCCCCGCCTTCTGCAACCGTCCCTCCGGCATCAGGGAATCACCTTGTTCAAAGGATAGGTGATGATGCCCGTCACGCCCGCCTGCTTCAGCGCCGGCACCAGGTCGCGTTCAACACGTTCTTCCAGAACCACCTCGATGGCCACCCACGCCTGGTCGGCCAGGTGCGAAATGGTGGGGCTCTTTTCGGCCGGCAAGAGTTTGATAACATCGTCGACACGATCACGAGGGACGTTCATCTTCAGACCGACCTTTTCGCGGGCCCCAATGGCGCCTTGCAGCAACAGGGCGATGTTCTCCATCTTCTGCCGCTTCCAGTCGATGGCCCACGCCTCTTTGTTGGCCACGAACCTGGTGGTGCTGGTCATGATCGTATCGATCACGCGAAGCTTGTTCGCCCGAAGGCTGGAGCCGGTCTCGGTGACGTCGACGATGGCGTCGACCAGTCGGGCCTTTACCTCGGTGGCGCCCCAACTGAACTCGACCCGCACATCGACGCCCTGATCGGCGAAGTACTTCTTCGTGGCGTTGACCAACTCGGTGGCGATGATGCCGCCGGCCAGATCCTGGGCCGTCTGGACGTCGGATTCGTTGGGAACCGCCAGCACCCACTGGGCGGGGCGCAGCGACTGCTTGGAGTAGACCAGTTCGGTCACCTCCACGACATCCGAACCGTTCTCCACGATCCAGTCATGGCCGGTCAACCCGCAATCGATCACGCCATCGGCGACGTACCGGCTCATCTCCTGGGCGCGGAACATCACCACGGCCATCTCGTCGTCGTCCACAGTGGGAAAATAACTCCGCGATGAAACCGAGATATTGAAACCCGCCCGGGAAAACAGGTCCAGTGAGCTCTCCTGGAGCGATCCCTTGGGGATCCCCAATCGAAGCTTGTCGGCGGACAAATTCTGAATCATACCGTTCCTTGTCATTCTCTTGAGCCCCTCCCAACCGAAGGGGAACCGCCCCGGCGGTCGCGGCTCTACTTCTTGCCGCCGGCCTTCTTCGGGGAGGATGTCTTCTTGGTTTTGGCGGCGGTCGCCTTGCCCTCGCCGGCGCCCTGGGTCGCCGAGGCGGCCGCGGATTTTCCGGTGCTTTTCTTGGCGGATTTCTTCGCCACGCCCTTGGCGGTCGTCTTGGCGGCCTTGGCCTTCTTCGCGGCCGTCTTGGCCGGTTTCGCAGCCGTCTTGGCCTTCTTCGAAGTCGTCGGGACCGTCTTCACAGCAGCCTTGACCTTCTTCACAGGAGCCTTGGCCTTCTTCGAAGCAGCCTTGGCCTTCCTGCCTGCGGTCTTGGCGACCGGAAGCGGTTCGGCGGCGTACACGGTGAGCATTTCGTACGTGGCGGCCGGATCCTTCGCCGGCGCCACCCGCTCCAGCACGGTTCGCACATCGCTGATGTCGGCCTTGGCGTCGGCCAGTCCGTCGGCCTTGAGTCGCTCGACGAGCCGCTCGTCCACCGGTAGGGCGCGGCCATCGAACAAGTACAGAACCAGGTACGCTTCGACATACGAGGAGAGCCCCAAGGCGTCCTGCAAATGCGTGCGAAGCTCCCTTTTTCCCATGTCGGCGGTATGCTCGAAGTCCAGCCGGTTCTCGTGGTCGAAGATCCGGTTGAGGCCGTCGATAATCTGCTGGGCCTTGGCTCTGGCGTCGGGCATATCGCCGGCCATCAGGTCGGAAATATCCTTCGCCGGGGCGACGCGCATCTCATTGAAGTCGACGAATTCCTCGTCAAGCAGTTTCATCGCCGCCTGCGCCTGGGCCAACGAAGCATTCTGCCGCAGGACGGCCAGAACGAGAACCTCCAGCGGCGCCAAATCCACAGGAGCCGGGTCGGCATGGTGCTTCCGCTTCATGCCCGACAGAGCCCGTTTGACCTTCTTGCCGTACTCGGTAGCGTTTTTCATCTTTCGTTCCCAAACAGATCCACGTCGGTCGATTCGGCCGCCTCCGGCTCAGCATCGGCGCCGGGCTCCTCCGACGCAACCTCGCCAGCGGCCTCGGCGGCCTCGCCGGCCTCAGCCTGGCGGATCTCATCCATCGCTCCCTGGATCAACGCCAAGGTCGTCAGCGTCTTCTTAAATCGGATATCGTTAACAAACTGCAGCACCGGGGTGTGTCGCAGCGATATCTGATGCATCATCAGATCCTGGATCCGCCCCGAGGCGTGCTGCAAGGCTCGCAAGGCGGTGCGCTGTTCGGCCTCGGTGCCCATGACCGAGCAGAACACCTTCGCCCGGGTCATATCCTCGGAGACCTCCACCCGTGTAATCGACACCTTCGCCGGGTCGATCCTAGGGTCGCTGATGCGTTGCAGCACAATCTCACCGACGGTCTGTTGAACCAGTCGGGATACTCTGTCAGTCCTGCGGCTCATCGTCTAAATCTCTTCCCATCCGACCTGTTAGAGCAGTTCAATCTCGCTGGAGACCACATACATCCCCCGGTTTCGCTCGGCGTCGTTGGCCACCTTCTGCATCGCCCCTTCCACATATCGACGATCCGAGCCGATCATCGCAACGGCCAGTTCCGACCGGCGGATCGAGTCTTGGGCTCCAACCTCGGCGACCGACACGTTGTACCGCGACCGCGTTCGGTCCTTGAAGCCCTTGATAACGCTGCGCTTGTCCTTGAGCGTCATGGCGTCTAAGACCATAACCTCCAGATGCAGCACTCCAAGCGAGGCCGCCATGGCGTCGATGCTCCGCTAAAGTTTCCTGGCCGTTTCGACGGTACGGTACGCTTCGAGAACGTCGCCGACTTTGATGTCGTCATAGCCGGAGATTTTCATGCCGCATTCCATGCCGCCACGAACTTCGCGAGCGTCGTCTTTGAATCGTTTCAGCGATTCCAACACTCGCTCGTCTTCGACAACGATTCCGCCCCGGGTCACCCGGATCTTGGCGTTGCGAAGAATCGTGCCGTCAGTGACATAGCAGCCGGCGATAGCGCCCACGCGAGTCACCTTGAACACGTCTCGCACTTCGGCGTGCCCGAGCACCTCCTCGGAAATAACCGGAGCCAGCATTCCCTGCATGGCCAGCGTGACTTCGTCGATCAACTCGTAAATAACGCGATACAGCCGGACATCCACGCCCAGCCGGTCGGCCTGCTCACGCGTACTGGCGTCGGAGACCACGTGGAAGCCCAGAATGATGGCGCCGGAGGCCTCGGCCAACAGCACGTCGCTGCTGGCGATGCCGCCGACGGCGGCGTGAAGAATCTTCACCCGAACCTCGTCGGTCGACAGCTTGTTAAGGCTGTCGCACAGCACTTCCACCGAGCCTTGCACGTCGGCCTTGATAATCAGCGGCAGTTCCGACACGTCGCCGGCGGAGATCTGGTCGAACAGATTGTCCAGTGTGATCTGCTGCTTGGTCGCCAATTTCATTTCACGCTGCTCGGATCGCACCTCTATGGCGATGTCCTTGGCTTCGCTGATGTCGTTGACAACGTAGAACTTGTCACCGGCGGTGGGCACTTCGTCCAGCCCCGAGACCTCCACCGGGGTCGCCGGTCCGGCGGTCTGGACGGCTTGCCCGCGATCGTTGAGCATCTGCCTGACGCGACCGTAGCCGGCGCCGGCCAGCAACACGTCGCCGACCTTCAGTTGACCTTCCTGCACCAGAACGCGCGCCACCACGCCTCGGCCGGGATCCATCTCCGCCTCAATCACGCTGCCGCGAGCGAGGGCGTTCGGGTCGGCCTTCAGTTCGAGCATTTCAGCTTCGAGCGCGAGCAGTTCAACGAGATCATCCACACCCTCGCCGGTCTCGGCGCTGGTCTGCACTACTTCGGTCTCTCCGCCCCACTCGCGAGGCTGCAAGCCGCGTTCGGCCAGTTGGCCCATCACGCGATTGATATTGGCGTTAGGCACGTCGATCTTGTTCAACGCCACGACGATCGGCACTTCGGCCGCCTTGGCGTGGTTGATCGCCTCGATGGTCTGGGGCATCACGCCGTCATCGGCGGCCACCACCAATACGACCACGTCGGTCATGTTGGCGCCGCGAGCACGCATCTGCGTGAACGCTTCGTGGCCCGGCGTATCCAGGAACGTAACGATCCGGTCGCCCTTCTCGTACCGGTACGAACCGATGTGCTGGGTAATACCCCCGCTCTCGGTGTCGACGACGCTGGCTTTGCGGATGCTGTCCAGCAGACTGGTCTTGCCGTGGTCGACGTGGCCGAGGAACGTCACCACCGGCGGACGCGGCGCCTGATCGCCGGTTTCCCGCTTGCTCATGCGTTCGTCCAACTTCTCCAGGTGCGACTTGTGCCGCTTGATCGTCAATTCGATGCCGTACTCGGTGGCCAGCATCGCGGCGGTCTCGGCCGTAATCGTCTGGGTCACCGTCACGAACAAGCCCTGACCCATCATCAGCTTCTTGATCATGTCGGCGCTCTTAACGCCCATCGCCGCCGAAAGGCTCTTCAAGGTGATCGGCTCTTCGACTTCGGCCGGACCTGCGCTGCCTGCGGGTTCGCCGGGGCGACGGACGCTCGCCCGATGGCGTCGCAGACCGCCGCCGGTGGCGGCGGCAAGCCGCTCGCGACGTTCGGTCAAGTCGCGATCGCGCCATTCTCGCAGGCCTTCGCCTGTCTCGTTCGTCCGGCCGCCGCGACGGCGGGGACTATTGCGATGCTTGGCCGCGGCGGCGCCCTTCGTGCGATCCTCGCCGGCTCCGGCGCGGCCTTGGCCGCGACGACGTACGCCGGAACGCCCAGCTTCGCCGCCGGTGTCGGGGGTGCTGGTCGCGCCCTGCCCGCCACGGGATCCCGGCGGGGGCCCGCCTTCGGGGCGCTGGCGACGACGGGGCGTCGGGAGTATGTCCGGCCTCTCCACACGGATAACGCGCGGACCCTGCAACTTCGCCGGCTTGGGCACCAGTTGCGGACCGGCCGGGCCGATCACCGCCGGGGGCGCTTTGGCCTCGGGGGTCGGCTCGGCCGCCTCGGGCTCGGCGACTTCAGGTTCGGCGGTCTCAGCGGTCTCAGCGACCGGAGCGACCGGCTCGGGTTCGGCGTCTTGGGGAGGCCCGGCCTCCGGCTCGGCCAGTTCGGGCGATTCGGCAACCGCCGCGGCCTCGGCAACCTCGGCGACGGGCTCGCCCTCGGCGACCGGTTCGGCCTCGACGGCCGGCGCGCCCTCAGCGGTCGGCTCAGCGGTGACCGGCTCGCCGGCCTCACCTTCGGCGGCTCCACCTTCGGCGGCTTCACCTTCAGCGGGCGCTTCACCTTCAGCGGGCGCTTCACCCTCGGCGGGCGCTTCACCCTCGGCGGGCGCTTCACCTTCGGCGGCCGCTTCGAGCTCCGGCTCGGCCTTCTTGCGACGGCGACGCGCCGCGGCCGCTTTGCGATGAGCCGCTTCGAGGTCGACGGCGTCGGCGGTCTCAACAGCCGAATGCGTAGCCGACTCGGCTTCGGTGAACCACTCACGAATCGTCGCTTCAAGACCGGCCGACAACGCGGCCATATGATTCTTAAGGTCCAGACCCTCAGCGCGGCATTTGACCAGCACTTGCTTGCTGGTTACATTGAGTTCCTTCGCCAGTTGAAAGACGCGCTTCGCCAAGAACCTTCTCCTGCTCTATTCCATCTTGCACTCACTGGGCTCGACCGGCCTACGCCTGCGAGCCATCATCAGCAGCGGCGTCATCATCCGTCGCCTCCGCGGCGGCGGCCGGAGTGTCTTCGGTCGCCTCCACGTCGGCGGCGGGAATGTCTTCCGTCGCCTCCACGTCGGCGGCGGGAGTGTCTTCCGTCGCCTCCACGTCGGCGGCGGGAGTGTCTTCCGTCGCCTCCGCGTCAGCGGCAACCGGGCCGCTGGATTCGTCTTCTGCCGCCACGACGGCGTCCGCCTCTTCGGTAGAGGTATCGTCCTTCGCTTCAGCCGACTCTTCTTGCGTTTTCTTGTCGCCCTGCTTGGCGGCCTGCTTGGCGGCCGCCTTGGCCTTGGCCTGCTCGGCGGCCATACGCTTGGCCTCTTGGGCGCATCGTCCCACCACTTGCTGGGCCAGCAACCGGTCGATCTCCAGTTCGCTGACCAGCGGGTCGGGGCCGACTTCTTCGACGTCGGCCACATTCACCATACCCATGGCGACAATCTTATCGAGCAACTGCGGATCGACGCCCTTCAGGTCGGCCAAGGCGCGTTCCAACGCGTCTAGCCCGGCGTTAAACTCCGTCGGCGTAAGGATATCAACATCCCACGACGTGAGCCTCGCGGCCAATCGCACATTCTGTCCCCGCTTACCGATCGCCAAGGACAGTTGATCCTCATTGGCCACCACCGTCGCACGCCCCAGTTCAAAGCACAGGGCGATATCGGCCACCTCGGCCGGTTTCAGTGCGTAGCCGATCAGCACCTGCGACGACTCGTGCCAACGCACGATGTCGATCTTCTCGCCAGCCACTTCGTCGACAATATTTTTGATCCGGCTGCCGCGAACACCGACGCAGGCGCCGACGGGGTCGACTTTGGCGTCGAGGCTGTTGACGGCCACCTTGGTGCGATACCCGGCCTCTCGAGCGAGAGCCTTGATCTCGATGATTTTCTCGGCCACTTCCGGCACTTCCAGTTCGAACAGCCGCCGGATGAAATCCGGATGTGTTCGCGAGAGGACGATCCTCACCTGGCTTCCGTGTTCGCGAACGTCGAGCACCAACGCCCGGATCCGCTCGTCGGGCAGGTGGCTTTCGCCGGGAATCTGCTCGCTTTTGGGCAAAATCCCCTCGGCCCGGCCGAGGTCGACGAGCATTCCGCCGCCTTCCCATCGAATGGTGCGACCGGTGACAATTTGCCCACGACGTTCGAGATATTCGTCTTGGATGCTTCCCCGTTCGGCCTCACGAAGCTTCTGAATCATCACCTGCTTGGCCGTCTGGGCGGCAATCCGGCTCAGTTGCGTCATCGAGAGGGGCTCGCCGTCGACGGTCGCGCTGATCTGGCCGGTCTCCCGATCAATCATCACCGTCGTATCCTCAGCCTGCCCGTAGGCCTTGCGGACCGCCGAGAGCATGGCCGCCTCGAGGTCCACAAACACGACCTCCCGGTCAATGCTGCGGTCACGAGCGATACCATCGATGATGCGAAGGAGTTCCTGATTCATGCTTGGATCCAAGTTTTTATATACGCAAGACTTCAATAAAAAAAGCGGGACAAACGGCCCACTTTCTCCAACCAGGCAAGACGAGTTGACAGATAGCCGTCAGGCTTCCATAGGCCTCCCTCCAGCCCGTGGCTTCCAACTCATCCCACGCGGGCATACGCCGCCCGCTGCCGTGGAACCCAAACCAGACGAAATGGCGATTGGCCTCCGCACTGGTTTACGCTCTATCGAGACCGAGGTTCACACCAGTCTCTCCTGGTTCGAAATAGTGTCACGTCACATACCCATCCCGTCGGATCAAAGGCCTCTACAGACCGAGCCGACAAGATACAATAACCGCGCACCCACACCGGGCGAATACAACGCATCCGCTCGCGATGCCGATCGCTTAACCCGCCGATTATAGGTGTGAGGGAAGGGGTGTCAACTTATTTTCGACACGGTGAAAAAGACCTGCGGCCGATTGGCGGCCGCGGCGTGGGAGGGCAACCGACTTGAATCCGACAGCTTGCGGCCCCGGGGGCCGATTCGTCGGCCGCCGGCCCACCTCGCCGCCGGAGCGGGTTATCGCAGCAGCGACTGCTGGACACTGACCAGTGTACGCTGCCAACCGTCGGTGACGTCGGCCATGTCGTATTCCACCTGATCGGCAATGGCGACGAAATCGCGAGCTTCAAGACTCTTGCGAATTTCATCCAGCTGCACGCGAAGAGCTTCGATCATCTCCGCCGGCGGTGGGGCCTCGCCGACGGCCGCGTTGAGATCCAGCCCGATCGCCTGCGACGCCCGGGCGAGTGACTGCTCGGCCGTATTCCAGACGGTGAAACACTCGTTGAGTAACTCCATGGCTGCCGATGAGTTACCCATGGCAATCTGCTCGGCGATCGTGACGTAGTGGGCGCGGTTGGCCTCCAGCATGTTGGCCGCGTGCCCCAGCGCCTGGGCCGAAAGGGAGCGAGCCGAGTCGATCTCCAGATCCACGCGGCCGGTATCGGCCAGCGGAAGGGCCAGAACCTCTTGAAGGCGATCGTCACCGATGACCTGATCGTTCAGGCGCAGTTCAACGATAAGCCGGTCGGAATCCTCTGCGGTGAGTTGCTCGATCAGTTGACCAAGGGTCCCCTCCGTGGCGCGGTCGCCCGCAAACGGGGCGTTGTTCACATAGACATCCATGTTCTTCCTCAACGATGGGGCTTGGACAGTGGGGGCGGATCCGACTCCTTCACCGAATCGGTCAGCGCACGAAGCACCATGGCCTGAGCGATGGCGTCGCGTCGCCAGGAGGACTCCACGTCATTCTGCGTACACGGCTTATGATCGTCGCCCGCGGCGCGGCTGACCGCATCGACCAAGGTCGCCCCCGACTTCATGAATCCGAGGAAAGCCCGGAACCGACCGTCGCCAAGCGTACGGTGCAGGTAAGCGACAAGGCTGTAGCTCTGGGCGTAGAACAGATCCTCTCGGCCGGCCGGATACGTCGTCGCGGCCGTCAGTGTCGCCAGATCGATGGCGCCATCCACCGCCGCGGCTCCGGCGAGCAATACGTAGGAGTCGTGCGGACCATGCTCGGTGAGCATCGCGAGGCCCTCCTGGAGGAACAGCGGGCACTGCCTGTCGCCGAACCAGTCGGTAAGCACAACGTGGCACAACTCATGCGGCAACACGCGATCGATCACAGCCTTATCGAACCGGCCGCGGCTGTCGTACGGGATAAGGCGAATCGTCCGGCGAGACACACCGTCGGCGCCGACGCTCAGCCGGTACTGACCCGATCCACCCCCATGGCCCGATGGAACGCCCGAACCTTTTTCATTACCAGGTGTTGCGTCGATCTTGATCTTGTAGGGATATGCCGCCCGGCCCATGATGGCCCGAGTAATACGTCGAAAATCCCGCTCGGCCTGAGCGCCCAGCAACCGACTGAGACGTTCGTTGCGGCTGTGAAGCTCGATAGCCCCCCCCGAATACGGGAAGGTCGCGGCCTGCACCTCAGCCAAAGCCGCCAGGTCGGAACGGCTCAGGTTCGAACTCGGACGGGTGGGCGCCGACGACGGCGTCGCCGGTGCGGGTGGGGGTAGGGGATTCGCCGACACGGTCGGCTGGAGGGCCGATTCGCCCTCCGAAGCGGCCATCGCGACCGTGAGAATTCCGACGATCACCGCGGCGGTCGCGGCGGCTGCAACTGTCGCTTTACTGCGAATCATCCAACTCCTGCTTCAGAGTCGCCTGCATACGCTTGATCCGTTCGATATCGTCTCGAGCCCACCGGATATCGAGGGCGAGTTCGTCGGGGTAGGCCCCCGCCAGACGGAGCACCCCAGCCAGATCGCCCCGAACACTGTTGAGATAGTCAACCATCCGGACAATCCTCGCGGCATACTCGGCGGCGGTCACTTCCTGAGCGCCCATGGCCGACAATTCAGCGTCGAACGCCACGGCGTCCCGTTCGGTTCGGTCGCGAATGACGGCCACCTGCACCCGGGCCGCTTCGATGCGGTGGAAACGGGCGATCCCCTCGGCCAAGGCGTCGGCCCGGTCGAACCATTCGATCGCCTTCAGGCAAGACGCGTCGGCATCATCGGGGGTATTCACTCGAAGACGGCGGGCCTCATCCAGAACATCGGCCCCGGCGGTGAGCAACTCGCACGCCAGGTCCTCTAAGGCCGCGTCCAGAACGGCCGGGTCGGCCAGAGACGCCGGACCGGCCCCAATCACCCGCCGGCGGGCGCCGTCGAGCGAGGCGCTTACGACCCGCTCGACCGTCAGAACGTACGCACCGTCGGGATGGTCGGCTAAAATGGCGGCGATCGCCGTCAGACGAGGCTTGGCGCCGGGGGCGGCCGTTCGGGCGAGTTTCGCAAAGCCGGCCCCGGCTTCGCCGAATCGTCCGCGACGAAGCGATAGGTGGGCGCCGAGAAGATCGACAACGCGAATCTGCTCGCCGGCGTCGGCCGCCAACTTCAGGCCGTCAAGCCAGGTATCGGCGATCGGGCCATGTTCACCGGCCGCGATCCGATCTGCGACAATCGCCACGGCCTCTTTGAACGACATCCACCGCCCGTTCACATGCACCTGCCCCAGAGCCGTTCGAACGCCTCGGTGGTCGGTGTCGATTTCAAGAACCCGCTTGTGCAGTTCGCCGGCCAGGTCCGCAAGCCCATGCTGGGAGGCCCACGCCGACATGGCGAACAGGGCGTCGGCGCCGAGGCCGAAGCTGGCGCTGCGATCATCGGCCGAAGGCGTCCGTTCGATCGAACTGATATCCTGCTGACGAACCGAAAGCTCACCGGCGGTCGTGCGGATCGTTACAATGTTGGTTTCAGAGAGGATCTGGCCGGTAATCTCGCGACCATCGAACAACACCAGACGGTCCGCGCGGGCCGAAGCGCCGGTCAGAAGAATGACGGCCATGGCCATCATCAGGCGCCGGGGGGCGATATCGTGTTGTCCCATAAGCATCACCATGGATTCGTATACACTGAATCGTTCTGGGCCAATCGATTATTGTACCACACCTGAAGCTCCGAGGCGAATCCCAAAACACACGCCACAGACGTACACAACCAGGTGCGGGCGCCGATGGTTCCAGTATCGGGCCGACGCGACGGACGGATGAGTTGATTCGACGCCTCCGGACCGCTAGAATCGTACCCTACGCTGACGCATCGTCGCCATGTGGACCTGATCGGAACCCCGGACCAGCCACCCGGACACACCTTATACTGGCCTAACGCAGCAGGCGCGGAGTTATTCATGACCACAAAGCTACTAGGAGTAGCCCTCGCCGGGGCGTTCGGGACCGTCGCCCGCTACACCCTGAGCCAAATGGTGGAAAGCTGGCGCCCCGCCGGAGGATTCCCCTGGGGCACACTCGTCGTTAACGCCTTAGGCTGCTTTGGGTTCGGACTGATTTGGTCCGTCGCCGGAGGGAGAGCGGGACTGTCGGCGGAGATGCGGCTGTTCGTCCTGACCGGGTTCCTCGGGGCGTTCACTACGTTCTCAACATTCCAGTTCGAAACCGGAAAATTGCTCCAGGACGCCCAGTGGCTGACGGCCTTGGGGAACATTCTCGGCCAGAACGCCCTCGGCGTCAGCATGCTCGTCGCCGGCGTTCTGCTGGGAAGAATGCTGTAACCAATTCCGGCCGGTAAGGTTTCGACATTTTCTCAGAAGTGAGTGCTTTACCGTAGCTGTAACCGTTCACAGTTTCTTTTCAATAATCGGGCTCTCATCCCGAAATGGTGGCGGGTATTCGTTCGGCCATAATGCAAGAGCGTGCTTGGAATTGGATTCGACCGCTCAAGTGAATCTGCCGTTGAGGCCCGCAGGGCCGACAGATTTGTAGCTCGCC
>CBDVCA010000002.1:0-65307 GCA_965372365.1 uncultured bacterium | reverse complement strand
ATGTGGCAATCGCCGGGTACTGGCTCCGCTGGCGCCTGCCCCCGGCAAAAGTACAACCACATTGGATCGGGGACAGGCGCCTGCGGAGCCAGTCCCCTTGGAGACCCACCCGATGCGATGTTTTCGCTCGATTGGACTGCCGCCTTGGGGTCGATTTCTCGTATAATGGCCGCCGCTGGCGAGAGAAACATGAATTCACGATCCGCCCAGACAATCCGTCGTTTCGATCGGCGTGACACGTCGAGCCGTTGGGCGCGTTTCAAGTGCGTTCCCGACGATGCGTCGCTGCGCGTTCGGATTCGCGACATCGCCGCCGCGGAGATCGCCGGCTTGGTGGTCGAAACCGCCCCCGCCCGAGCGACGCTGGAAAGTGTCGCACGCAAAACCTTGACTCGACTGGCCTTACCCGATGATTACCTCGGCTTCGCCATGGTCCTGGCCGCCAACGCCTGGTGGGCCGATCCATTGACCGGCGTCCCCTACGAGCGTCGACTGCTGCTGCTGCCCCGGTGCCTGGAGCACGTCGGCGGCCAGGACGATCGGCCCGGCGATATCGGCGCGATCCGCCGCCGAGCCGAGCAGTTGGGGTATCGCACGCTCATCGCCGACGGCACCCCCATCGTCGTCAAGACGCTGGCCTCCGGGTCGATCGAGGCGGTCGTCGGCGTCGCTTGCCTGGACAGCCTCGAAGCGGTCTTCGACAAGATCTGGCGCCTCGGCGTGCCGGCCGTCGCCGTGCCGCTGCTCAACAGCAATTGCCACGACACCTCCGCCGATCTGTCGTGGCTGGCCGAATACGTCGAAACCCACGACCCCTCCGCGCCGCGGCCCAAAGGCTCGTGGCTGGGGTTGCTGCAAGTGACCGGGGCGGTCTTCGAACCGCCGCGACTCGACGCCCTGCTCGCCCCCGCCGAACCCAACGCCCACGGTGAGGCCCTGGACGCCACCAGCGAAATCGCCCGCCGATGGCTCGCCGGCGACGGCAAGCGGCTCCGACCGTTCATCGCCCTGGCCGCGGCCGCGGCTGTCAGCGACGCGCCCCCCGAAACCCTCGGCGACGGCGCCGCCCGAGTAGCCGTCGCTATCGAAGCGTTCCACAAAGCCTCGCTGGCCCACGACGATATCGAAGACGATGACGATCAGCGATACGGCCGCCCCACGCTGCACCGCGCCCACGGGCAGGCCATGGCCATCAACGTCGGCGATTACCTGCTCGGGCTCGGATATCGGCTGATCGCGACGGCCGCCGGCGAACTGCCCGACGGCGTCGGAGCCGGCGTCGCCGAACACATGAGCCGGGCCCACGTACACCTCGCCCAGGGCCAAGGCGCCGAATTGCTCTGGCGACGCGACGGGGCGCCGGCCCCGCCGTCGCAGCAGGTGCTGAAGGTGTACGCCCTCAAGACCGCCCCGGCCTTCGCCGCGGCTCTCGCTTCGGGGGTGCTTCTGGGGGGCGGACAAATCCCCGACGACCGGGGGTTGGACGTCTTCGCCCGGCACATCGGCGTGGGCTTCCAGGTGCTCAATGACCTATCCGGCTGGGCCGACGACGCCCGCGCCGCGAGGCCAACGTACCTGACCGCGCTGGCCGCCGAAACGGCCTCCCCGACCCAACGGGAGCAACTGAACGCACTGCTGGCCGCCGCGGCCCAGTCGCCCCGGGCGCTCGACGACCTTACCGCCCTGCTCGACAGCCTCGGCGTGTTCAAGACCGCCAACAGCCTCGTCGGCCGACTGAAGGCCCGGGCCGCCGCCGGGGCCGAGCACATGAACCCACCCGCACTGGCCGATCTGTGCGGGTTCCTGGTTGAACTGATACTCACCTGACCTGACAACCTCGGCGATACGCCCACGGGAACATCCATGAAGAACGCACTGCCGGCCGCCGTCCTGGCGACAACCCTCCTGCTGACCGGCTGCGGCGGCGGGGACGAATCCAAAGACCCGCCCCCCGCTCAACCGGCCGCCCAACCGGCCGCGACCCGGGCGCCGGCCAAGAAGGTCGACGTGACCCGTCTCGACGTCGGCGTCCTCACGCCGGGCGAAGGGGAGCCTTCGACCGACACGGGCAGTTGGCCGCAGTTCCGGGGCGCCCATCGCGATGGAATCGTCCCGGCGACCGACGCGACCGGCCTGTACGACACCTGGCCCGCCGAAGGGCCGAAGGTGCTGTGGACGCTCGACGACCTCTGCATGGGCTATAGCGGCGCCGTTATCGAAGGCGGGCGCGTGTTCTTCAACGATTACGATCGCACCCAACAGCACTGGATGATGCGATGCGTCTCGCTCGCCGACGGCGCCGAGATCTGGCGATGGTCGTACCGCCGACCGATCCGCCCCAACCACGCGATCACCCGAACGGTCCCGGCCACCGACGGAACCCATGTCGTCAGCTTCGACCCCAAGGCCACGCTGCACGGGTTCAACGCCGCCACCGGCGAGCGGGTGTGGGCGAGGAACATCACCGCCGAGTACGGCGCCCGCAACCCCCCGTGGTACAACGGCCAATGCCCCTTGCTCGACGAAGGCCGCATCATCGTGGGCGTCGGCGGTCGCAAGGCTCTGATGGCCGCGTTCGACCTGGCGACGGGTGAAGTGGTTTGGACCACGCCCAACGAGGCCAAGCACAAACTGAGCCATTCGTCGGTGATGCCCGGCGTCATCGGCGGCAAACGTCAATACGTCTGGTGTACGCTGCAAGGCATGGTCGGCGTCGACGCCGCCGACGGGACACTGCTGTGGGAAGTTCTCTGGACCCCCAACAGCGAAGCCTCCGCGGCCAAGATCAAAGCCTACGCCGCCGACAGGCCCAACGTGACGGTCTCCCCGTGGCGAGCCAATACCGCCGTGGCGCCTTCGCCGATCGTGATCGACGACGGCCGGATCTTCATGTCGGCCGGCTACAAGGCCGGATCGGTCATGCTCACCGTCAGCGCCGACGACGCCGGGGTCTTCACCGCCGAGACAGCCTACACGCTGACGCCCGAGCAGTTCAACTTCGACTGCCACACGCCCGTACTGTACCGGAATCATCTCTTCGGCGTCGATCACGCCGCGAGCAAGAAGGGCCAATTCGCCTGCCTGGGCCTCGACGGCGAGGTCGCGTGGCGGCATCCCGACGCAACCTTCGGGCTGGGTAACTGGATGCTCATCGGCGACGAAACCCTCTTCGCCCTCGACGGCGACTCCGGAACGCTGCGGATGATCGCCGCCGACACCGGGGGATATAGGCAGAAGGCGGCCGCGGCCGTCCTGAGCGGCCACGACGTCTGGGCGCCGATGGCCTACGCCGGCGGCAAGCTCATCCTGCGGGATATGGGCAAGATGGTCTGCATCGAGGTGGCGGCGCCTCAATAACGCACAGCGACAGAGAAGGATCATTGCGATGGGAAATACCAGCCGCACGCGGCACACTACAATGGTTACTGCGGCGATGACAACGCTGATCGTCGTCCTTTCGATTTGGGCGGCCGTCAGGCGTACCCGGCCGGTCGATACGGTCAACCCTCCGGCTCAGAAACCCCCCGCGCCGTCAGCCATGGCGACCGGCCTGCCCCGAAGGTACGCACCGGCGGGCGTCATTGGCGGGGATCGCCTCTTCCGAGAGCGTGCAGTCGGCGTAGCGGTCGGGGCGGATAACAGGCTGTACGCCGCGGGCGACCGGCGGGTGGTCGTCTTCGATCATTGCGCCGCACGCGTGGGCGGGTGGGATCTGCCCGAGGCCCCGACGGCGATCGCCGTTGACGCCGGCGGCAATGTCTACGTGGGTCACACCGGGCGAGTCGACAAGTACACCTCCGAAGGCGAATCGTCCGGCGTGATCGGCGACGGGGTGCTGGGGCGTGTAACCGGCTTGGCCGCCGACGCCAACGGCGTGCTGGTCGCCGACGCCGACGCCGGGGTCGTGCGGGTCTTCGACACTGGCGGCGTCCACATCGGCGACATCGTCCCCGACACCCCCCCCACCAGACGCTTCCGCCTGCCGAACAACTCCCTCGACGTCGCCCTCGACGGCGCCGGGCGGGTCCTGGTCACCCACTCCGGCCCACACACAATCGAAACGTACGATCGCCACGGCGCCCGGATCGCATCGTTCGGCGGATACGGCGCGACCGACCGGGCCCTGTTCCCCGGCTGCTGCAACCCCATCAACCTCGCCATCGCCGACGACGGCGTCGTGGTCGCCGCTCAAAAGGCCCCGGCCTGCGTGAAGGTTTTTGACGCCGACGGCTCGCTGCTGGCCGTCATCGACCCGTCGCATTTCAGCCCGGAGAATACGCAGATGGACGTAGCCGTCGACGCCGGCGGCCGCATCTACGTCGCCGACACCGCCGGCGGCCGCGTGCGACTGTTCAAACCGACCCATTGACGCTGAACGACCGGGTCTGAAAACCGGCTTCGGGGATACCTTCAGACGGCGGGTTCTGGTATACTTACGATTCGCTTTGAGAGCGGAGATAGCGATGAGTGACCCTAAGAAACCAACGCGACGCGACTTCTTGAAGAACTGCGCTCGCGGAGCCGGCATCGTGGCCGCCGGATCGGTCGCGGCCGGGCTCACCGTACGGGCCGACGCCGACAAGGTGTGGCAACTGGACCCGAACACCTGCACGACGTGCAAGAGCTACCGGAACGATCAGGGCTGGGGCCGCTGCGCGACCGAATGCGTCTTGCCCAACTCGGCCGTGAAGGTCGTCAACGATTTCAACGTCTGCGGATACTGCTTCATCTGCCCGGCCTATTTCGACGTCAACAGCGACGTGTATTCGTACGAGGAAGCCGAGACCCTCGGCCCCTACCCCGACGGCACAAGCCGCGAGGGCACGCATAGCAAGTTAGTCTGCCCCCAGGACGCCATCGCCCGACGCGTCGTAGGTGAAGTCGACCTCGGCGACCCGTACAACAACTTCTTCGAGTACACCATCGACGAAGCCAAGTGCAACGGCTGCGGCCTGTGCGTCGAGGCGTGCAAACCGCCGATGGGCAACGCCTCGCTTCGCCTCCAAGTGCGGCACAACCTGTGCCTCGACTGCAACCAGTGCGCCATCGCCCCCAGTTGCCCCCCCAAAGCCTACTATCGAGGCTCGGTCCGATCCAAACGTCCCGGCTACACACCACCCCCGGGCAAGCCCGCCAACGGAGGGGGCCAGTCGTGAACCGCCTCCGCTCGGCGATGCTCGCGACAGGGCTGACCGGCGTGGCGATCCTCTGTTTGGCGACCCTGGCCGCGGCCCGGGATGACGACACCGGCGGCGATGCATTCCTACTCGCCCCCGCAGGCGAAGTCGGGTACGCCCAGCCGGCGCCCAGTGAGGCCGAGGTCGGAACCAAGCCGACGCCGACCTACCCCGAGCCCCGCTCCCAGGCCATGCGAGTGGTCGACGTCGTCGCGTACGCCGCGGCGTTGGCGATGGCGGCGTGGATCATCCTGGCTAAACGCAGCCGCAGGTGGCTCATCGCCCTGATGGCCGCGAGCCTGCTGTACCTTGGCTTCTACCGCAGCGGGTGCGTCTGCCCGATCGGGTCGATCCAGAACGTCGCCCTCTCGCTGGCCGACCCGAGCTACACGATCTCGATCGTCGTCACGCTGATCTTCCTGCTGCCGATCTTGGCGGCGCTGCTGGTCGGCCGCGTCTTCTGCGGAGGCGTTTGCCCGTTCGGCGTGGTGCAAGATCTATTGCTGCGGGTCAAGATTCAGGTTCCGTTGTGGATCGACAAGCCCCTGCGGTATCTGCGATGGGGCTACCTCGCGATGGCGATCTACTTCTCCGTCGGGGGCGTGGGTGTGGTGCTGTTCGGCCGGTGGAACCTGGCCGTCGATCCGGACTTCATCATCTGCCGATTCGACCCGTTCGTGGGTCTGTTCCGGGCCATCAACCTTCGGGCGGCTCTCGCCGGCGACTTCGCCGGCGTGTTCGAGGTGACCGGGGTCGGGTGGATGTGGATCGTCACCGGCGGACTGCTGGCGGTCGCCATGTTCGTCGGCCGGCCCTACTGCCGGTGGATTTGCCCCTACGGCGCCATCCTCGGCGCCTGCTCGCGAGTCGCCAAGCGAACCGTCACGGTGATGCCCGAGGAGTGCTGCGACTGCGAACTGTGTAACGACGCCTGCCCGTTCGGGGCGATCGAAGAGCACGCATCCCAGAGCCATTCGTGCTTGGCGTGTGCGCGATGCTACAAGAGTTGCCCGTTGGAGCTGGAGCGGCTCGGCCTGCCTCCGGCCGAACCCACGTACATCCCCCCCCCGGTCGAAACGATGGAGCCCGCCCCCGCCATGCGAGGGTCGGTCGCGGTCAAGCGGATCGTCGGCGAAGACGAAGAGATCGACGTATCGTATGTCGCCACGTTGGTCGATCATTTCGGAACCGACCTGCAGGCCGCGTTGCCCTTGTTGCAGCAGATCCAAACCAAGCACCGCTACCTGCCGCGGCCGGCGTTGGAGAAGGTGTGCGAGCTGACCGGTCTGCCGATGGCTCGACTGCTGGGCATCAGCACGTTCTACAACCAGTTCCGCTTGGCTCCCATCGGCGAGCATCTGGTGTGCGTCTGCCACGGCACCGCCTGCCACGTGGCCGGGGCGCCGCGGATCACCGAGGCGATTCGCCTGCAATTGGGCCTCGAAGGCGACGCCGACACCGACGCCGATCGCAAGTTCACCGTCGAATCGGTCGCCTGCCTCGGCTGCTGCTCCCTCGCCCCGTGCATGCAGATTGACGGGGTTACCTACGGGCATCTCTCCGGCGAAACCGCCCGAAAGGCTATCACAAACGTCGCCGAAGGCAAGGTCGACGCGGCCGCCGCGTCGCCGATGATCGGACCGCTGGACGACGCCAACTCCGCCGCGACCGTCGGTGAGGAGGAGGCGTCATGACCGCCGGGACCACCGAAATCCGCATCGGCCTGGGCTCCTGCTGCCAAGCCTCCGGCAGCGCCGACGTCTACCGGGCGCTGATGGACGAAGTGAAGCGGCTCGGCAACGCCGTCGACGTTCGCGAAGGCGGGTGCGTCGGCATGTGCCACAGGGTGCCGCTGCTGGAAGTAACCGACCCCGACGGCGCCACGACCCTGTACGGCAACGTCACCCCCGGGGCCGTCAGCGCCATCCTCGGCCGGCACGTACCGCAGACCAGCCCCGCCGCGGCCGTGCGCTCGGTGTGGCGAAAGCTCACACGCGACGAAGCGTGGGAAGACGCCGAACAATACCGCATCGACCCGGCAAGCCAGGCGGCCGGCGACTTTCTCGACCCGCAGGTCCACATCGCCACCGCCGACTACGGGCGGATGGACCCGACCAGCATCGACGAGTACCGCCAACGCGGCGGCTACGAGGCCCTGGCCAAAGCCGTCGGCGAGTTGACGCCGGAGCAACTGATCCAGCAGGTTCACGATTCCGGCCTTCGCGGCCGCGGGGGAGCGGGCTTCTCCACGGGGCTCAAGTGGGACCTCGTATCGCGGCAAGCCGAGGACGTGAAGTACCTCATCTGCAACGGCGACGAGGGCGACCCCGGAGCCTTCATGGACCGCATGCTGCTGGAGGCCTACCCCCACCGCATTCTCGAAGGCATCGCGATCGCCGCCCGGGCCGTGGGCGCTCACCAGGCGTTCCTGTACATTCGCCAGGAATACCCCCTGGCCGTCCAGCACATCAGCGAAGCCATCGACCAGGCGAAAGCCGCCGGCGTGCTTGGCGATAATGTTTTCGACAGCGGTTTCGACCTCGATGTGCAGATCAAACAGGGGGCAGGCGCCTTCGTCTGCGGCGAAGAAACCGCACTCATCGCGTCGGTCGAAGGCAAGCGAGGAACCCCGCGGCTGCGACCGCCGTATCCGGCAGAGAGCGGGCTGTGGGGCAAGCCTACATTGGTCTCGAACGTCGAAACCTACGCGGCCGTGCCGTGGATTATCCGCCATGGGGCCGACAAGTACGTCAAACTCGGCACCGAGTCGAGCCCCGGCACCAAGGTCTTCGCCCTGGCCGGAAAAGTCGCTCGCGGCGGACTCATCGAAATCCCCATGGGCATGACCATCCGCCAGATCGTCATGGGCCTCGGCGGCGGCATCAAGAACGGTCGCCAGTTCAAGGCCGTGCAAATCGGCGGACCCTCCGGCGGATGCATCCCCGCCGAGCACGCCGACACCGCCGTCGATTACGAGGCCCTGATCGGCATCGGCGCCATGATGGGCTCGGGGGGCCTTGTCGTACTCGACGATTCCGACTGCATGGTCGACATCGCCCGCTATTTCCTCCAGTTCACGCAGAACGAATCCTGCGGCAAATGCACCTTCTGCCGGATCGGCACCAAGCGAATGCTGGAGATTCTCAACCGCTTGTGCAACGGCCAAGGCGAGACCGCCGACCTCGACACCCTGGAACGGCTCGCGCTGCAAATCCGCACCACCAGCCTGTGCGGCCTCGGGCAAACCGCGCCCAATCCGGTGCTGACGACGCTGAAGTACTTCCGCCAGGAATACGAGGCCCACATCGCCGGCCGCTGCCCCGCCGGCAAGTGCGAGGCGCTGATCCACTACAGCGTCACCGACGATTGCATCGGCTGCACACGCTGTGCGAAAGCGTGCCCGGCCGATGCGATCGCCGAGACGCCCTATGAGAAGCACATGATCGATATGAACAAATGCACCCGATGCCACATGTGCGTGCCGGTCTGTCCGGTCGACGCCATACGGTGGGAATGACTTGATTGCGGATTGCGGATTGCGGATTGAAAAACGAACGGCCTATGATGATCGAGCACGGTGACTGATGCCCAAACTGACGATCGACAAACGAGAGGTCGAGGTTCCCGCCGGGACCACGATTCTGGCCGCGGCTGAGAAGTTGGGAATCAACATCCCCACGCTTTGCTACGCGCCGGGGATGAAGCCGCTGGAGTCGTGCTTCGTCTGTGCGGTGCATATCGCCGGGCACAAGAAGTTCGTACCCTCCTGCGCCATGCCGGTGCATGAGGGCATGGAGGTGGTGACCGATTCGGAGGAAGTGAAGGCGGCCCGCAAATCGGCGTTGGAATTGCTGCTGTCCGATCACCTCGGCGAATGCCTGGCCCCCTGCGAACTGGCCTGCCCGGCCACGTGGAATGTCCCCGGCTTCATGGAAGCCCTTCAGCAGGGCGACCTCCCGGCCGCCGCCGCGATCGCCCGGGCCGGGCTCGTACTCCCCGGCGTTTTGGGCTGCATCTGCACCGCCCCCTGCCAGAAAGCCTGCCGCCGCAACGACCGCGACCAGACCGTGGCGATCCGCGACCTGCACCGCTACGCCGCCGGCGCCGAAGGCGTCATCGCCCCGTCCGCCCCCGTCAGCGGCGAAGGGGCCAAAGAACCTTCCGGCCGCATCGCCATTATCGGCTCCGGTCCCGCCGGCCTCGCGGCCGCTTACAAACTGGCGAATCTGGGATACGCCGTCACCGTCCACGAAGCCGCCGAGGCGTCAGGGGGATCTTTGCGAGCCCTCGACGCATCGGAATTACCCCCTAACGTCTTAGCCGCCGACATCGCCGCCGTCGAAGCCGCGGGCGTCGCCTTCGCATATAACGTGCCGATCAGGGATGAAGGATCGATCACCGAGTTGGCCGCAACCCATGACGCCCTGCTGCTGACCGTCGGAGCCGAGGCCGACCTCGACGGCCTGACGGCCGCGGGGATCGTTTGGACCGACGGCGTCATCACCATCGACCGCGCCACGCACGCCACGACTGTACCGGGCATCTTCGCCGCCGGAGCGTGCGCCGGGCGAAAGGGCCTGGCGGTCCGCGTCGTCGCCGACGGACTGGCCGCGGCCGAATCGATCCATCGCTACATCAACGGGGAAAGCGATATCACGCCCCAAAAACCCATCGCCCTCCGTTACGGGTCCTTGGACGACGACGAGCAGGATGTGCTCTGGTCGCGCCCGACCCACAACGCACCCGAGCCCGGGCCGGTCGATGACGACACGTCGGCCGTCGCCCAAGCCGGCCGCTGCCTCATCTGCGGCTGCCGCGATAACGACCTGTGCAAGCTGCGACGATTGGCCACCGACTTGGACGCCAGCCGCAGCCATTACGTCGGCGAGCGCCGACATCTCGACCGGGACGCCTCGCACCCGCTGGTAGCCTACGAGCCCCACAAGTGCATCCTCTGCGGCGCCTGCGTCGCAAAGTCCGAATCCTCAGACGGCCCGGACGCTCTCACCTACGTCGGACGCGGGTTCGCCGCACGCGTCAGCGGCCCCTACGAAGGGCCCATCGCCGACGCCCTCGGCGAGGACGGCCCCGCCTACGCCGATCTGTGCCCGACCAGCGCTTTTCATCGCAAGACGCCCCGCCAGGCCGGTCGATCCGAGGCCGGCCAGTGACCCGGTTCGCCCTGTACTATTTCTTCTTCTTCGTCACCTTCGGGGTCATCACCCCGTACTTCCAGGTCTTCCTCGCCGCTCGCGGGTTCAACACTACCGACGTCGGGCTGCTGCAAGGCGTGTTCGGTCTGGCGGGAGCTTTGGGGTCCGTGGCGGTGGGCCACTTGGCCGACCGGCTCGGCAAACGACGCATGCTGCTGTGGGTCTGCATGCTCGTATCCCTGGCTGCACTGGCGCCCATGAACTGGCTGAGCCATTTCTGGCTCGTCGCCCCACTGACGGTCCTGTTCGGCGTCGCCTACCGATCGACCATCCCCCTCGCCGACGCCCTCGCGGCCAGCGAGTTGGACGACCCGGCCCGCCAGTACGGCCGGGTGCGGGCGATGGGATCGCTGGGCTTCATTGTTATGCTGTTGGTCATCTGGGGCTTCGGCCTCATCGACAAGAACTCATCCACATCGATCCTGGCCTGCTTCGCCGTCACGACGGCAATCGCCCTGCCGTTCATGCCGGCCCTGCCCGACAGTCATAAGGCCGCTCACCACCGCGCCGTCAGCGGCTACGGCGATTTCGACCGATCGTTCTGGCTGTTGATGGCCGTGATCTTCCTCTGCCAACTCGGCATGGCCTCCCATTACGCGTTCTTCTCCCTATTCCTCACCGAGGCCTACGACGTCGCCAGCCCTGGAGTCATCTGGTCGGTCGGCGCCCTATGCGAAGTGCCCATGCTCTTCTGCGCCGGATTCTTCCTGCGCCGCCTCGGCGTCGTCGGCATGCTCACCTGTTCCCTGCTCGCCGTCGCCATCCGCCTGAGCCTCTACGCGACCGCCCTCCCGCTGGCGGCCATCGTAGCCGCCCAATGCCTGCACGCGTTCACGTTCGGCATGAGCCACACCGCCGCGATCGACTTCATCCGCCGCAAGGTTCCCCGCGCCCGCCAAGGACTGGCCATGACCATCTACATCTCCATCGTCGTGGGCCTCGCCCAAACGATCGGCGCCGCCGGCGGAGGCCTGCTCGTCACCCACACCGGCTATCGGCGCATGTACCTCATCTACGCCGCGGCGCCTCTGGCGGGGCTGGTGCTGCTCTGGATAGGAAGGAAGCGGCTGGCCCTGAGCGATGCGACCCGGTAGTCGGGTCGCATCCTCTGCACTGTTTGGGGTCGGAACACGTTAGTCGATACGTGTGGACGGTGTATAATCGACGGTATACTCATTGGTCGCGTCGAGAGCCAAACATGACAACCATGCCCACATACCGACCGGCGGCTGTAATCGGCGCCGAACTGCGCCGGCTGTGGGTGCGCCGGCGGCGGGTGGCGATGGCGACGGCGGCGTGTGCGATGCTGACGATGGCCGCGGCGATGGTGGTGACGATAACGCTGGCGGCGGGGTACTGGCCGGGCCAGCCGCCCGAGGTGCTGCGGTGGGTGCTGCTGGCGGCGACGATTGCGATTGCGACGGCGACGACGGCGGCCGGGCCGGTGCGGGCGATGCTGTGGCGGCAGAACGACGCGCAGAACGCCCGGTTCGCCGAGGAGAGGATTGGCGGGCTGGACAACGGGTTGATCAATACGCTGCAACTGTCCGCCGACGCCAAGGCCGGCGACCGGCTGGCGGCCGCGGCGATTCGCGAGACGGCGGCGAAGGTGCGAAAGCTGGACTTGACCCGTGCGGCCGGGACCGAGCACCTGCGACGCCTGGCGTGGCTGGCCGCGGCTTCGATGGTGATAGCCTTGGCGCTCTGCCTGACCCAATGGCCGCGAGTGACCCGAGCGATGACGGCGGTCTTCCGCCCCGGGGCGTACGTGCCGACGGTCGGGGCGGTCGAGGTACTGAGCGTGACCCCCGGCGACGTGACGGTCTACAGCGGCAGCCGCGTGGCCGTGACGGTGACCATCGCCAACGATGAGCAGATCGACTACGCCGGACAGATCGTCTGCACCGACGCGGCCAACCCCACCGGCCGAGCCCGATCCATGATGATCGCGACCGACCGCCGCACGTACTCGCTGCCCCTGGGTACGCCAACCGACGACCTGCGATACTTCGTTCGTATCGGCGATACCCGAATCCCCTCCGGCCGCCCGGGGTATCTCATCACCGTGATCGATCAGCCCGGTGTAGCGGGCCTCGACGCGACGTACCGGTACCCGGACTACATCGGTCGCGACGCCGAGCGGAACACCGATATCGCCGGGCCGATTCGGGCGCCGGCCGGCACGAAGGTCGCCTTGACGATCCGCCTGCATCATCGGGCGGCCGGCGCGATACTGCGACGGAAGAACGCCCCCCCCGCTCCCATGGTCGCGGCTGACGATGGGCGGACCTTCACGGCCGATATGAGCATCCTGGCCGACGGCGGCTACGGAATCCGGCTCACCGACGACGGCGGCCGCGTGATTCAGCGACTCCCCGATGGCGACGACTCCGACGGCTGGTTCGCCATCACCGCCCTCGCCGACGCGGCTCCCGTCGTGGCGTTCCGCCGACCAACGGCCAACGTCATCGTCGCACCCGGCGGTTCGGTCGACGTGACCCTCCACGCGCGGGACGACTACGGCCTTACGGCCGCGACGCTGTCGGTGAGCGATGCGGACGGTTCAAGACGAAGCCGGCATGAATTCCCGCTGGCCGCAATCCCCACTGAGGCCGCACTGACGCACTCGATCGACATCCCCGCCGATACGCCCGTGGGTACGGTGCTCACCTGCACAGCCACGGCCACCGACAATCGGCGATTGGGCGACCTGGGCCCGCAAACGGCCGCGGCGGCCAACGGCTTCGAGATCCTCGTGCAAAATCCCCAGACCCTCGAAGCGGCGAAGGCCGAGCGATTCGCTGAATTGCACAGCCTGATCGAGGCGTTACTGCGGACCCAGTTGCGAACGAAGTTGGCCGCGATCGGCGCCCGGGACCGTGGGAGTGCCAAGGCGGCGTTCGACGGCTACGCCTCGGCCGCGACCGAGGGGCAAATCGGAATCCGCACCCAAACGGCTCGCATCCTGGCCGAATTCCCCTTCACCGCACCGATGGCGCCCGCCCGAGACGCCCTGGCGATGATGCGAACCAACGAGATGACCCAAGCGTGCAATCAGGCGGCCGTCGTAGCGACCGTGGCCGACCTGACCGCTCGCGGCAGACCCTGCGACCTGCTGATCGGGACGCAGGATCGAATCATCGAAGGCCTCCAGATGCTGCTGGCGTATCTGCCCATGATGGCTCGCGACCCCGCCGACCGCCTCGATACAGCGGGCGGTGAGGATCTGGCGCCCGAGTACGCCGAGCGATTGCGGGAATTGGCTGCGGATTTGACGCAATTGGCCGGCGAGCATGCTCGCGTCATTCCGGCCGCGGAGCGACTGGCCAAGAAGCCCGTCGATCAGTTCAGCCCCGACGACGAGCGGTTGCTGCACGAGTTGCGGGCCATCGAGGACAAGTGGGAGAGCTTCCTCACCGATGCGTTCACCGATTTCAGCAAACTGACCCAGCAGGATTTCTCCAACCCCTCGCTGCTGACCGAACTGCTCAGCGTCCGGGCCGACGTAACCATGGCCAAGGACGCCCTGGCCGCCCGGGCCGTCGAGATCGCCGTCGCCACCGAAGCCATGACCTCCGCCGGCGAGAACGCCGAGGAGTTGACGGCCAATATCGAGAAGTGGCTCCCCGACGCACCCGACCGCCAGCAGTGGAATATGGAAGACCCCGGGGGAATCGACAACGTGGAGCTTCCAGAGTTGCCCAGCGAGTTGGAGGACCTCATCGGCGACTTGCTGGAGCAGGAGGAGGACCTGTTCGCCGAGATGCAGGATGTGACCTCCCAGGCGGCCGACAGCCTCGACGAGGGCGCCGGCTGGCTGGCGATGGACGGGCCGATCTCGTCGATGAACGCCCAAGGCGTCACGGGCAACATGCTGCCCAACAGCAGCGAAATCAGCGGCCGCTCGGGCGAAGGTCGCCAAGGCAAGAGCACCGGCGAGTTCGTCCAGGACACCTTCGTCGGTAAGGGCGGCCGCCGCACGTCCACGCGACTGACCCCCGAGCCGTTCAGCACCGGGCAGATCAAGGACGAATCGACCACGCCCCCCGGGGGCGCCACCGGCGGAGGCAAGATCGGCGGAGCCGCCGGCGAGGGTCTCGAAGGGCCGGTTCCGCCGCCGTTGCAACGGGAACTGGAGCGGCTCGCCGGCCGGCAGGCTCATCTGATCAACAACGCCGAGCGGATGCGAGAACGGTTCGCCGCATCCGATTACAGCGGGTTCGCCTTCCAGCGAGCCGTGACGCTGATGAACCGGGTTGGCGGCGACTTGGCCCGCAACGACTACCGCAGCGCCCTGCGTCGGCGCGACACGGTGCTGGAGGCCCTTCGCGACAGCCGCGATGCGTTGGCCGGCCCCGTCGAGGTAATCCGAGACGCCTCCGGCCCCGTCCCCAAGCACATCCGTCACGACATCGACCAGGCCCGCCAGCGCCCGTTGCCGCAGCGATATCGCAAGATCCTGCAAAGCTATTTGCAGAAACTCGCCGGCGGACGGTAGAATGGTTCGCTCCACAGTAAGGAACGAACCGTATGGCCTGGCTAGAGCACTTTGCATAATAGATGTCGTGTTCAGGCGTCGGTGAGGACGAGGCTGGCAAGGACGTTGAAGCAGCCATAGCCGTTGCTATGGCGATGGAAACGGACGCCGCCAACCGATGCCGCAACCAGCATGAAGGCGACAGGTATTATGCAAAATGCTCTAAAACCCAATAGACCCTGGTACGCCGATGGTCTCGCTTTCGAGTGCCAGGAATGCGGCCACTGCTGCAGCGGCCCTGAAGAAGGGTACGTCTGGATCACCTCCGAAGAGATCGCCGCCGCGGCCGAGCATTTGGGGATGACGACCGAGGCGTTCAGCGCCACGTACACGCGCAAGGTGGGTCGGCGAACAAGCCTGATCGAAGCAGCCAACATGGACTGCGTGTTCCTTGAAGCCGACGGCGACGGCGTCAAACACTGCACCATCTACACCGTGCGACCGTCGCAATGCCAAACGTGGCCGTTCTGGCCGAGCAACCTCCGCAGGCCCGCCGACTGGTCGATGGCCGGGGTGCGATGCCCGGGCGTGAATCGGGGGCAACTGCGGGACTTGGGCTATATTGAAGATGAAAAGAACCGAACCTGACCCCGACTTGGTCGCGGCCGTTCGGCAAGCACAGGCGATTCCCGCGCTGATGGCCGCGATGGCCGATCTGTACCGCGACGTCGACGCCGAACTCGCCGGCTCCGGCCAGACCTGCACCGCCTGCGGCCGCTGCTGCGACTTCGCCGCCTTCGGGCATCGGCTCTACGTCTCAACGATCGAACTGGCCCTGCTCATCCACGCGACCCCCGTCAACCCCGCCGCCGCGGCCGCCGATCGCTGCCCCTACCAACAAGAGTCGCAATGCACTGCTCGCGAACGTCGCGCGCTGGGCTGCCGCGTGTTCTCATGCGAGAGCGCCGGCGACGAATTCGAGCACGATCTCTACAGCCGCTATCACGAGCGAATTCGCCAGCTCCACCAACAGCACCGAGTCGCTTACTTCTATGCCGACCTGCCCGCCGCCGTAACGACCCTGCTCGATTCGCGGCCATGATGCAAGAGCGTGCTTGGAATTGAGTCCGATCGCTGGTTCCGGCTGGTTCCGGGGACACCATACTTAATTCGCCTTTCGAGTCACGTTTGCTCGGAACTGCCGCGAGTCCCCGGCGCCGACGCATGGGGCGTTTGTCGTTAGCCCCGTAGGGGCGTTTGGTAGTAGCCTCGGGCGCGAGCCCGTGGAATCGGCGCGCCCACAAGGCGTTTGTCGTTAGCCCCGTAGGGGCGTTTGGTAGTAGCCTCGGGCGCGAGCCCGTGGAATCGGCGCGCCCACAAGGAAAGAGCCCCCGCAGGGGGCGATTGAACCCGGCTCCTCACACGTCACCTTCCGATGACGGTCCGTCTGGCGTCGGCTGTAATCAACGACGTCGCCGCCGATGACAATCGCCCGCCCGAGATTCGACTATGTGCGCCCCTTTCAATCGCCCCCTACAGGGGCTCGTCCCCCGGTTGGGTATCTCCATTCCACGGGCTCGCGCCCGAGGCTACTACCAAACGCCCCTACGGGGCTAACGACAAGCGCCTTGCCCTATTCACGACCCCGATACGGCCGACAACCTACGGCGACCCACCCGCTCGTCAAGCTAATCCGGCCGGCTGAACGGGGGATACCTCTGAAACGCGCCATTAGAGTGAGGGGGGGGATGCCGCAGGGCGGCATAGAGAGGAGAACGGAGAGAGTAGAAAGGAGAGACGGACTGGCAGGCAAGAAATCAAACGAACCCAAACTAGGAGAATTCGGAGTTTTGAGGGGGAGGGTGATAGGGCCGAAGGCTTCATGCGGATCGCCAAGGGGCTGGAATCGACGATTCGAAGCATACTTCATCTGTGAATCGGGTCCTCACATCGTCACGGCTCAAAGTCCGGTAAACCAGTGTCATTTATACGGATAAGATCCTCAACAGAGACACTGAGACCGCTCCGATAGCGAACGGCGAGGCGAACGGCGTTTTCCGCCCCCTCCTACATGTATATCTCCTCTGGACTTACACCAAAGAGCCCCAATGTGCCCAGGAATGCAGCACTGGATTTCGCCAAATGCGCGTAAGATATGCCATGCGATCGGGATCCATTCGGGAGCAGCGCCGGCTTGCTTGGAGCAAGACGCGGCGGGTTCCTGTATTCGATGGGGCATGCGACGGTTTGACGTCGCGCTCTTTCGGGGGGTCCCGTAACCTGTAGGTCAAGGCAGGTTCGTCACTTCGTTACGGTCACCTCTTACCGGGGCAACATCAGCCCCCTCCGGGTCGCCGCATTCGTTTTGTCGAGCTTGCCATGGCGCAAGGAGTGAGGTCCGTGGCTACATCACACCAGGGAGCAGGGTCCGATTCGGACAATCCCAAGAACCGACCGTCTGCATTCGACGCCCCCGACAGTTTCACCGAATGCTACTCACCCCGGCCGTACTTCGAAGCCCTCGAACCGCGGCTGATGCTGTCGGTGGGCGACGTGACGATCATGGAATACATGGTCGATGCGCTCGATGACGCCGGGACCCACGCCGATCGTCTGCGCACCGACCTGCTTCGCGGCAACAACGTGCTGACCGACGCGGACCTCCCGGGCACGGGGATGACGCTCGATGAAACGTTGGGGCTGAGCGAATACCTCAACGTCGGTACGTACATCCGGCATTATCTCCACCCGTCTGCGCACCCGGATGAGAACCTGCCCTCCGACGACCCGATCCCCGTCGGCGCCTACGAGCAGCCCACACTCGACGGCCTCGCCGACTTCCTCGAAGCCAACTGGTTCAACAACCTGTTCGGCGGAGCCCTCGCCGGCGCGGAACTGACCGTCACCTCCGCCACCAGCGACCCGGTCACCGACGTGTCGATCAGCTTCGCCACCGGCCCCGGAGGTGAGACCTTCTCCCAATCGATCCCCATCGGCCTCAGCGAAACCGTCGAAGGCATGAGCGACGGCTTCACCGATGTGAACGCGACGGCCACGGTCGCGTTCGCATTCTCGCTCACCGCCGACTGGTCCAGCGCCGATACGTCCTTCACGTACTCGATCGATACGCTTGAATTCGACCTCACCGCCGGCGACACCGACCTTGTGATCCCGCTACGGGCCGGCGCCCTGGCCGTCTCGGCGGGCCATCCGCAGTTGGGGCCGGGCTCGGTGACCCTCGGCGTACACGTCGATGTCGACGCCGATGCGGGGACCGGAGCGTTCGTGCTGGACTACGACCCCGCCGGAGACCCCGTCAGCCACATCGACCTGGACCTGCCGATCTACGCGACTCTCGCCGGCCAGGATGTCACCGAAGGCCAGGATGCACGCGTTGAAGTCGACGGCGATCTCTTCGTCGCCGACGGCCGCGGCGTCACACCGGCGGAGTACGCCTCGCAGAATCTCGATAGCATCGCCGATTTCGCCGATTTCACGCTCGCCGATCTTCGAAGTACGCTCGAATCGATCCGCGACGACTGGCTCGGCGGCGTCACGCGAACCAGCGAATTCAATATCGACATCCCCTTCCTCGACAGCACGCTGGCCAAACTGGTCGACTTCGGGGCCGCGTTCGACCACGCGGTGCTCAGCCGGATCGACTTCGACCAACTCGATACGATCCAGGACTTCGAAGCGGAGGCCACGCGTCTGGGACTGCTCGTCGAAGGCGAGTCAATCGCCTACAACGCGGCCGCCCAGACCATTACGATCCCGCTGAACTTCGAGGTCGACCTGGACCAACTGGACCTGGCGGTCCTGAACAAACTCGGACTGGTCGATATCGAAACACTGGTCGCCGAAGGATTGCTCCAGGTGGACGACCTGGTCGACCTCGACGACCTGCTGACCCAAGGCGCCGTCGACTTGGCGAGACTGGCCGAACTGGGGTTGATCGACGCCGATGACGTAGACGATTGGGACGCCGTCGACCTCGACGCCGTGGCCGACGCCGGACTGATCGGCCCGAGGGTGCTGGCGGCCGAAGACCTCGTCGACGGCGGCGATAACGTCGACCTCGACGAGCTGCTGCTGTCGAACATGGCGACGCTCCGCGACCTGGTGGAAGCGGGATTCGTGACGACCGGCTCGATCGTCGGCAGTCTCGGGTTCGTCAAAGAGGCGAACCTGCTGGCCTCCAACATCGCCGACTTCGGCTACGAACTGCTGAGCATGACCACGACGGTTGACCTGGTCGAAGTCGAAGACCTGCTCGCCAGCGGCCTGACCGACCTGGAAGACCTTTTCAATCGGGGCTTGCTGGACCTGGGGGATCTCGCGGTCAACCTCGTCGACATCGACGCGATCATCAGCGAAGGGCTCGCCTCGCTGCACGACCTGGTCGACCGCGGCCTGATCGCCGCCGGCGACGTCATCGACACCGCCGTCGTCAACGCCGCCGATCTGGTCAACGGCACGGCCGTCACGCTGGCCGACCTGTTGGACGCATCGCTGATCCGGGTCGACGATTTCGCCTCGGACGCGACGGTGAGCGTCTCGGCGTTCATCTCCGAGGGCTTGGCGACGCTGCGAGAACTGGCCGACGCCGGCCTGGTGGCGGTGGACAACTTCCCGGACCTGCCGCTGGCTCCGGATTTGCTGCTCGATAACGGTCTGGTCACGCAGTTCATCCTGGACTACAACTCGCTGGTCAACGGCGGAACCGTCTCGCTGCATCAGATCGTGAACGAGGGAATCGTCGACCTGCTGGAGCTTCTCGACGCCGGCCTCGTCACCGTCGGCAACCTCCTACCGACGACGGCGGCGCTGTCTGAGGTGCTGGACGCGGCGTTGTTCGATGCGGCCGAACTGGTGAACCGCAGCCTGTTGAACGTAGCCGACCTAACGCTGAACGCTCTGGATGTCCACGAACTGCTGGACTCCGAAGCCGCGACGTTGGCCGATCTGGTCTCCGGATCCCTGGTCGACCTCCGCGATCTGATCACCGAGCAGTTGCCCATCCGCTCGCTGCTGGACTCGACCCTGATGACCCTCGAGGATCTGGCCCGACAGAGCATCCTCGGCCCCGCCGACGCCATACTGGACGCCTGGAAGACCTCCGAAATCGCCGACGTCGCCGGCGATCTTCTCACCGACATTATCGCCGACGGCGGCCTCATCGGCCCCGGGTCGATCATCGACCTCGACACGCTCCTCGCCGACAGCCCCATCCAGTTAAGGCACCTGGTCTACTTCCAGTTCATCACCCACGAAGACCTCCCCGACCTGGGAACCGTCACGCGAACCGACCTGCTGGCGACCAACCTGCTCGACACTAACCTGCTCGAACGCCTCGGCGCCGCGGCGCTGATCGAGTCGAGCCTGCTGACGATTGAAGACCTTGTCACGCTCGGCGAACTCCACGTAGCCGACCTGAACGACCTCGGCCAGGTGGACCTGGACGTCGTGGGGCTCGACGCGGCCACCGTTCAAAGCCTCCAAGACCTGTCGCTGATCGACCACGGCGACACCGTATCGATCGCGGCCCTGGTCGCCAGTACGTCCGTCACCGTGCAACAGTTGCACGAACTGGGGCTACTGACCAACGACAATCTGGCCGACTTGGGCGACGCGACGCTGGACGAGATCTTCGTCCAAGGCGGCGTGGACCGCGACGACCTGCTGGCGTCCAATATCATCGGCGCCGGCCTGCTGGCCCCGCACGTTACCCAGAACGCCGCCGGCGTCGATATCGTCTCGCCGGCCGCGTTGGCGGGCGCAGGGTTGGCGAGCACCAGCGACCTGATCGACGCCGGGGTTCTGACGGCGAGCGACTTCGACCTCAGCGCGGTGACCGTCAGCGAACACGACCTGCTGGCGTCGGGATTGGTCTCGCCGCGGGCGCTGGACGACAACGCCCTGCTGCAGGTGGCGGGCGGCCCCAACGACCGGATCGCCTCTCTCGACGACCTGCTCGACCTCGAACTGCTCAGCCTCTCCGACGCGGCCGCCCAAGGCTGGCTCGCCGGCGCCCCCCTGACGACGACCGCCGTTACGCTGGCGATATTGCTGTCGACCAACGCCGTCAGCAACAAGGCCCTCACCGACAACGGCGTCACCGGCGATACGGTCGACCTGGAAGACCTGCTGGCATCGGGGCTGACCGACCTGGAAACCGTCGTCGGGAGCGGCCTGACGCGATGGACCGACCTGTGGGACGACAGCGCCGTCTCCCTGCGACACCTGGTCGACGTGGGTTTGGTGACCGCAAGCGATCTGCTCGTCGACGGCCGCGTGAGCCTCGAAGACCTGCTGGAGTCCAACGCCGTCGGGCAGAAATATGTCGACGACAACGGGCTTGCCGGCGAAGTGGCGGGGATGGACGACTACATCCTCATCGAGGCGCTGCTGACCGACCCGAATCTGTCGTTCGCGTCGCTGGTCGCCGGCGGCGTGCTCCGCGCCGACGCGTTTATTAACAAAGTCTTCGAACAGAGCGTCCTGGAAGCGATGTTGCTGGGCGGGGAGCCGATGTTCGAGGACGGCGAGTTCGACCGCGTCGTACACGTAGGCAACGCCCCGCTGGTCGCTCACGGCGCGGTGGCCGCCGAGGACACGCTGCTGGGCTCGATCCTGTTCACCGTCACGCTGACCGACTTCATCGACGCCGGATTCCTCACGCACTTCGATTTCGATGATGCGCCGCTGACCGCGGCCACTATCGAAGCCGACTTCGGCGTGGACGTACCGGCCGACCGCGAGCCGATCGTCAACCTGTACGACCTGCTTACGCTGGATCTTCCCGGCGTAACGCTCACCTCGCTCATCGACGCCGGATTCATCTCCGAGGCCGACCTGGCCGACCAGGCGATCGGGCTGGATATCCGCGACCTCGAAGCGTCGAGCCTGTTCGAGCCCGGCGACCTGAACAACTTCATCAGCGCCCACGAGGTTCGGCTGTACGACGTGGTCGAAGACCACTACATCGGCGACCTCGCCGCGGCGGGACTGGTCGATGTGAACGACCTGATCGTCCGCAATTTCGCCGGCTTGGGAGACTTGGTCGATCAGGGGATTTTGGCTAGGTGGCATTTCCAGAATATCGCGATGGCCGCGACGGATCTGACGACGTCGGGACTGACGACGTCGGTGGCGCTGACCGGCAACGGGCTGATCGACGAAGGGAACGTTTCGCTGCACGCGCTGCTGCAATCGGGGCTGGTGTCGCTGGAGTCGCTGATTGACGAAGGGTTGGTGGATTCGGGAGACTTGGCCGCGTCGGTAATCGCACGGCAGACCGAGGACGTCTTGGACGCCGACGTACTCGACCAGACTTTGCTGGACGCCGCCGGCGTAATCGTCGGCGACGAAGTCGTCCTCAACGGAGCCGCCAGCCTGCTGGGCGACGATCTGGCTCACCTGTATGATCTCGTCTGGACGGGCGTGATCGATCCGTCCCACTTCAACCCGGCCGCGACGGTCGATAAGGACGATCTGCTTTCGCTCGATCTGGTCGCCGATACGCACCTGTACGACGCCGGCGTGATCCACTTGCTCACCCCCGGCGGACTCTTCGACGCCGGGCTCGTCCAACCGGGCGACCTGACGGTGACCGAAGTGAGTCTGGACGGTCTGAAGCGAACCGTGGCGATGGACCTGGACGATCTGGGCGACCCGGAGTTGCTGGTGAACCTGGGTCTGGCGACGGCCGACGCCATCAACGGGCTCGACACGGTCGCGACGGCCGCCCTCGTCGGGGCGGGGCTGGTGACGGCGTCGCAACTGGTGGCCGCGGGGCTCTTGGGTACGCACGTGGACTTGGCCGAGTTGCTGACCGCCGGCGTGGTCACGCTGGAGCAACTGCGAGACAACTCGCTGGACGACCGCAGCGGACGCGTGCCGCTGCAGGCGCTGGTGGGCTCGCCGCTGGTTACGCTGGGGCAACTGCAATCGGCCGGCGTAGCGCCCGGCGACGTGGCGATCGCCGACCTGATCGAGTCGGAACTGGTCACGTTGGACCAGCTGCTCCGCAGCGGAGCCGCCAAGGACGATCTGATCGGCGCCGGGCTGGGCATCACCGAGCAACTCCTGATCGACAACGGCCTGTACTCGACCGGCGTGGACATCGCCGATCTGCTGGGGTCGGGTCTGGCGACGGCGCAGGATCTCATCGACGCCGGCCTCGTCGAGGCGACCGTCGATCTGGCTGAATTGATCGCGCTGAACCTGCTCACCGGCGATCAACTCGTCGATACCGGCCTGGCCACACAAGACGAAGTGGACAGCGGCGTCTTCACCGCCGAGCCACTGGCTGCACTGCTGGCGACGCTGCTGGATGGCGGCGATCCCGAGTCGCACCTGATTACGGCTGCGGACCTCGGCATGTACGGGTTCTTCAGCGCCGATATTACCCGTACGGATCTGACCGGCCCGGGACTGGTCGCCGACGCCGCCCTCACCGCCGCCGGCATGTCGGGCGCCTCGATCAACCCGCGCCAACTGCTGGCCAGCGAACTGATCTCCGCGGCCGCCCTCGCCCAAGCGGGATTGGTGACCGCTACGGTCGCCGCCGGCGACCTGACCGCCGGCGCCTACACCGCCGCCACCGGCGAGACCGTCACCGAAGCCGACCTGGTCGCCGCCGACCTGCTGGACGTGACGATCAGCACCCAAGGCGTCATCAACGCCGGCCTGGCGACGCAGGGGCAACTGGACGGAGTCAGCCTCACCGGCGAGGCGATTATCCCCCGAGCGGAGCTCGATGACCTGGGCGCCGTCGACTACGACGCGCTGGACCTGGCCCCCGTGCCGCTGGCGCGACTGATCGACTCGGGCCTGATCGACGAGAACGATCACGTCGACCTCGACGACCTGATCGATACGATCATGGCCGGCGATAACGAGCCGCTGCTTTCGGCGGCGGACTTGGCCCAAATGGGCCTGATCACCCCTCGCGACGTCAACGGCCACGACGCCAACGTCTTCGGCCTCAGCGACCAGACGATCTCGCTGGCCGGCGAGTACGGCCTGGACCTGGTGGGCATGGTCACCGACGCCGTCGCCGACATCAGCGCGGCCGCCGCGGCCACCTTCGATCTTATCGCCGACATCGACGGCCCCACCGGAAGCGAGGGGCTGACGTGGTGGGTCGATGACGCCGCGGCTACCGGCGAAGTCGGCTTCGACGTTCGCGATCTGGACGTCGCCGCTCGCCTGGGATTCATCGGCGTAACGCTCGCCGACGTCGCCGGGCTCCAGAGCCTCGTACACGTCGACATCACCCGCACCGGCGTATTGGACGCCGACGGCGCCCTCGCCACCACCGGCGACCGCCAGTTCCTCGTCTCCGAACTGATCACCGGCGCCGACGACGACGAATGGGTCGTCGAAACCACCGGCGAGGCCCGGGCCACGCTCCGCGGCATCAAGGTCAACACCGGCCTTGGCGGCATCCCGATCGGTCACGGCGGACAAATCGTCCTGAGCGTCGACGACCTGTCGCTGTCCAAAAGCGACGATAATTACATCTCCCTTGATCTGCAAGACCTGCCGGGCGTCTTCGGCGTCAGCGAACTGCTCGGGCTCCAAGACCTGATGAGCATGCTGCTGCGGGCGAGGGACTACGTACGCGACGCGATCGACCAGTTGCCGTTCTGGGTGACCGACGCCGAGTCGCCGCTGTACGAACTGCTGCCGGATATGAAGCTGCCGATCATCAACAAGTCGCCCGCCGAACTACTGAGCGTCATCACCGATCTCGAAGACGCCGTGACGAAGGTCGAACGGTTCCTGCACGATCCGGGTAACGACGTTCAGGCGCTGGTCGGGATGCTGATGGACGTCCTCGGGCTCGATATCAATACCGACTCGGACATTTTTGGCGTCCGCATGGAAGGCAACATCCTGCGGCTCAGCCTGAACCTCGACCAGGACATCTCCGAAACCGTCCCGTTCAACTTCGACCTCGAAGCCCTGGCGGGGCTGATGGCGGGCGGACTGCCCGGCGGACTGGCCGGTCTTGATAATCTCGTCTCGATCAACGCCGCCGGCGAACTGGTCTTCAGCGCCTTCGCCGAACTGAAGATCCAGGCCGGCGTCGACCTCGGCCCACGCGCCGACGGACAGCCCGTCGACGTGTTCCTGTACGACTGGGACGCCCCGCTCCAGCAAGGCACTCGCGTCGCGGCCGGCTTTAAGGTGCTGGGGCAATCGCTCGATATCAGCTTCAGTATCTTCGATTCGATCGGCCTGTCGACCTTCGATAACGCCCAGTTCGACCTCGACGAGAACGGCGTCCTCGACCCGGTTCTCTACCATCCGGCCATCACCATCGACGCCGACGGCGATTCGACCACCAACCCCGAACTGGGCGACCCGGACGACCACTCCGACTTCGTGACGATCACCTTCGAACTCCAGCAGCAGCCCGGCACGGGCGTCACCAACGACGGGCTGTACCGCTTCAGCGAGACCCTCCTCGGCGATAACGTGATCTTCACCGGCGTCGACGGCGGGTTCGAAGTCCTGCTGCCGCTGGAGATGGACCTGTTCGGCGTCACCACGCAATTCGAAGGCCTGGGTACGTGGCCGCTGTGGATCCGCTCCAACCCCGCCTACGCCAACACCCCCGTAGGCAGCGGAACGGCCAATACCGGCCTGGAAGAGGTTTTTCGCCACCTGTTCGGCGCAACCCCCGGCGCCCACGATCCGATCCTGATTAATTCCCCCGATATCGTCGGCGGCCTCGGCGGCCTGGCCAACAGCGTCATCCGAAGCCTGCTGGAAGACCTCGCCGGCGTCATCGGCGACCTCAAGCAAGGCCTCCTGGATGCCGGACTGCTGGATATCCAACTGCCGGGCACGGGACGCTCGCTGGACAGCTTCTTCGGCGCCGGCAACGACAACGGCCTCGGCGACGTCCCCACCGCCTCGGGGCTTGAGGCCCTGCTCGATATCGACTCGTACCTCTTCGACTACCTTGACGAAATCAACTGGGTCGGCGTCGACTCCGTACAGGACGGCGGCGTTACGACGACGGAAATCTGGGACGACCTCGTCACGTTCCTCACCGCCCACTACGTACCCACCCTGCCGGGCATCGGGGCGGGGCTCGGCGGCGGGTTTATCACACCGAGCATCGTCGGCGACCAGCTCACCATCCATTTCGACGGCAGCTACAGCTTCAACGACGACTTCTCACTCGACGTCGGAACCGACCTCGGCGACGTCGGCCTTACGCTGATCGGCTCCCTCGACGCCGACATCGCCCTTTCGACGCTGCTGCAATTCAGCATGGGCGTGAACCTGTCGACCGGCGAGTTCACGTTCGACTTCGACGAATTCGGCTTCGACGGGGCCTTCTCGACCAGCACAATCGACCTCGGCGTCAGCTACCAGGGCATCGAGCTGAGCACCGACGGCGGCGGCAGCCTCTCTCTCGATATCGGCGGTACGGTGACCTACGACGACGGCTCGTTCGGGTTCGACTCGATCCGTAACGGCGACGGCGCCGCCGTCCACACCAACCAGGTCAGCATCTCGCTGCCGCTGGAACTGGGCGCCGGCGGCGCGGCTGTGCCGCTGGCAACGGTGACGTTCGCCGATACGGACTTCTTCGACGGCCAGTTGAGCCCCGGCTTCGACGCCGACCTGCGGGATATCAGCGGCATCCTGGACGAGTTGGCCTTCCTCGCGATGGATATGCTGGGCTCGACGATTATCGACCTCCGCGGCGACCTGGTCATCGAATACGACGCGGCCACCGGCGAGGCGATCAGTTCGGGCAGCTTCCTCTCCGACACGCTCCCGGGAACCGATATTACCCTCGACGGCGTGCTGGGTATCGGCTCGATCCTCAATATCGGCCACTTCGTTCGCCATTACCTCAACCCCCACATGGACCAGGGCGACTTCGTCCGCGATCCGCTCATCCCGCTAGGGCAGGGCGACACCGACTACTACGGCGGCGGGGCGCCCACCATGGGCGGGTTCTTCCAGTACTTGCAAGAGAACTGGCTGCCCACCCTCGGCGGCGAGGCCGGGGCCCTCAGTTGGGAACTGATCGGAAGCGACGCGATCGAGATCACCTTCGCCACGAGCATGCCGTTCGAGCGATCGGTCGGCATCAACCTCGGCGCCGGCGCCCAGAACATCGGCCTGGCGATTGACGGCGACGCGACGCTGGACCTGAATATCACCCAGGATGTCGAGGCGAAGCTGACGTTCGACTGGTCCAGCGGCGGCGACGTGAGCTTCGAACTGGACCACTATGACTTCACCGCCACCGGCTCGGTCAACGACCTCATCATCGGCGCCACCGTCGGCCCGCTGGAAGTGGGAATCGGCGACATCGACGCCGAGAAGGGCGAGATGTCCCTGACCCTCGGCGGACGGCTCTCGTACAACAACGCAACCGAACTGGCCCGCGGCGACCTGCTGTTCTCGGCGGCCGATATCGCATTCCGCCTGTTCGACGAAGTCGGCGGCCAACCCGGCAACGCCGTCCACGCCGACCTGCCCATCTACGCCGAACTGGGCGGGGTCGCGCTGGGGAGCACCGCCGAAGGTACGCCGCGTGTGGGGCTGGAGGGAGCCTTGTTCCCGACAGCGGGCGCGCCGCCGCTGGAGTTCACCACCGAAAACCTCGACCGCCTGCTGGACTTCAGCGATTTCAACATCGGCACGCTCATCGCCATGCTACAGGGCACGCTGAACTGGCTGGACAGCCTCAGCGGCGCCGACTTCATGCAGACCGAGATCCCGCTGATCAACAAGAACCTCGGCGACCTGCTGGACTTCGCGACGGCGTTCAACGACAAGATTCTCAGCAAGATCGACCCCGCCCAGATCCGCAGCGTGCAGGACTTCATCCGCGAGTTCTCCGACGCCGGCATCCTCCCCGAAGGCGTCGAAATCTCCTTCGACCCCGAAACCCAGATCCTCCGCCTGCCGAGCCTGTTCGACTTCAACCTGCACGAATTCGATCTTCGCAATCTACAGAATCTCGGTGAGGCGTCTTTCGAAACGCTCGTCGAACTGGGCGCCATCGACCCGAACTTCGAGTTGCCCAAGCTGGATATCCTCAACAACATGCTGGATATGTCGCTGATCGACGTGCGTGATCTGGTCGATTTCGACCTGATCACGCTGGCCAGTTTCAATGGCGGCGCCCTGCTGTCGGTCGCCACGCTGGAGAGCCTCGGGGCCATCGACGAAGACGCACTCGACGGTAGCGGGATCGTCTCGGGGGGCAACGTATCGCTCGAAGACCTCATCAACACCGACGTGGTCAATGTCGGCCTGATGGACCTGATCGACTTGGACCTGGTCGACGCCGGCGATCTCACCGCCGGGCAGTACATCGATTACGACGACCTGATCGGCTCGCGGCTGATTACCGCTTCGCAACTGATCGCCCTGGGCGTCACGCTTCGCACCGAGCGCGACGAGATCATGGTCGTGACCGACCAGGTCTCCGACGCTATCGACGTCAGCCTCGACCTGCTGACCGACGCCAGCACGTACACACTGCGTGACCTGCTGGAGATGGGCTTCATCGGCAGCAACGAATTCGACCCGACGACGATGATTTCGGTCGCGGCCCTCGAAGCGGCCGAGTTGATCACCGTCGACGCCCTCGACGGCAGTCCGCTGGTCGTCAGCGGGGAGATATCGCTGGAAGATCTTCTCGGCGCCGAGTCCGGCGTCAGCGTGGCCGTGGCCGATCTGATCACCCATCTGATGCTGGCCCAAGGCGACCTGCAACTGGGGAACGTCGCGATCGGCGCCCTGGGCGTGGAAGGTTTCGACCTGTACGGGCTGGTCGACCTCGGTCTGATCGACCAGTCGAGCATCTCGACGTTCGTCTACGACCGCTTCGGGCTCCAGGACATCCCGCTGGACTTGGGGATCGACCTCGGCGACATCGCCGAACTCGGCACGTCGGCGACGGTGGACGTACTGGCGCAAGTCGAGGCCGGCTTCGACTGGGTGCTGGACCTCGACGGCCCCACCGGGACCGAGGGCCTCACGATGCTCATCGACAACGTCCACATCAAGGGCGAAGCGTGGCTCGATGTCGAAGACCTCGAATTCTACGCCCGGCTCGGATTCATCGGCCTCACCGCCGGCGGCCCCGGCGCCGGCAGCGGCGTGCACCTGTACGCCAAGGCCGAGATCCTGCTGGACGCCGACGGTGACCTCGAAACCACCGACGACCGCGAGTTCTCCTTCACCGAACTGGTCGGCGGCGCCCTGATCGACGCATTCAACTTCAACTTCGAAGGGTACGCCTCCGCGGCGCTGAAACAACTGGCGCTCGAGACCCCGATCCCCGGCGTCGATGCGTCGTCCCTGGCCAGCAAGGAACTGTCGATCACCATCGGGAACCTCATCGACTGGTCCGAGATCGACGTGTTCACCCAGGGCGACAAGACCGCCGCCGAACTCGACGCGATCAAGGATCTCGGCCACGTCGTGGTCATCATCCCGACCTTCGACGACGTGTTCAACTTCGGCGACATGGACTTCGCCAGCATCATCGAAGCCATCCGCGCCGGCCTGGGGTTCCTCGACAGCGCCTTGGGCGATACACCCTTCTACAACACCACCATTCCGCTGGTGAACCGCTCGCTGGCCGACGTGATGGACTTCGTCGACGACCTCGCCGAAAAGGTCGAAGAGGCCGCCGAGAATCCCGCCGGCGTGATTCAGGAAGTTGAACTGCTTATCGAGAACGCTCTCGGCATCGACGACGACAACTGGACCGACGGCGTCGGCGGGTTCAGCAGAACCTACCACGAGGACGACTACCCCGACCCGACGCCGTGGCGCGATCAGATCTTCTCGATCTACCTCGACGGCGAAACGCTCAACATGCACATCGAGTGGGAGATGCTGTTCGAAGAGCAGTTCGTCTTCTCGCTGGACTTGGCGACGTTCAAGGAAATGACCGGAAACTCGGCCGCCGCGGCGCTGCAGGGGCTCAGTGATTTCGTCGACGCCGGCGGCATGCTCACGCTCAAAGCCTTCGCCAACGTCACCATTGAACTGGGCATCGACTTCAGCGACGTCGACACCGAAGGCCTCAGCGGTCTGGACTTCTTCCTGTGGGACTACGACGACGGCGGAACGCCCTTGCTGCTAACCGACGACATCGGCACGCGCCTGCAACTGGGGGCGTCCATCGCCGCCGAAGACCTCGAACTGTCCATCCAGCCGTTCGATATCGGCATCAAGGGCGGAAGCGTCCTGCTCGACGGCGACCAGAACCCGCTGACCGACGACGCGATCACCTTCACCCTGGCGGTCGACCAGCAGCCCAGTGCAAGCGTACCCAACGACGAGAAGTTCCACTTCGGCGGCGAAGAACTCATCAAGGACAGCCTCACCTTCGACCTGAAGGGCAACTTCGACGTGAATCTGCCGATCGAGATCTTCGGCATCACCATCGGTACGTTGGAAATCCAGACCAACTCGGCCGCCTACGGCGACCAGGCGCTGCTGAAGATGTTCGAGTACATCACCAACTCCGACGACTGGGTCGGCGCCTCGCCGGTGACGTTCGCGTTCCCCAACATCGTCGGCTCCCTCGGCGGCGATTTCGGCCTGCTGGGCATCCTCAACGATCCCACCTATATCCTCGACGGCATCGACATGGCCCTCGGCGGCGTCGAAGACGTCCTCGGCTCCAGTTTCGCCCAGGATATCCCGATGATCGGCGACAAACTCGGCAGCGCCGCGGCCTTCATCAGCGACATGCGCCTCGGGCTCCTCGCCGACCTGCGAGCCAAACTCAACGGGCCGGGCAAGGCCATCGAGTTCCTCCGCGACAGCATGTGGGACGTGTTCGGACCCACCGGGCTGAACATCATCCTCGACGGCGACGGCAACGGAACCGTCGAGGTCAGCGACATTCTGGTCGGCTGGTACGACGCCGCCGGCGTGGCAATCAAGGACTGGGTCGTCGGCGAACCGGTGCCCGAGAACGGCTTCGTCTACGACTCCGACGGCGTCTACCTGCCGGGCGAAAGCGTCGTCCCCCCCGGCGGCTCCCAGATCGTCAGAGACACCGACGCGATCCAATTCAACCTGCCTCTGGGGGGCGTGGCGTTCGGCACCGGCGTCGATATCCCGCTGGACATCGACGTGCCGGGATTCGCGCTCAACGTCGACGGCGGGTTCGCCGTGCAAATGGACTGGAGCTTCGACTTCGGCATGGGCCTGAGCCTCCTGAACGGCTTCTACCTGAGCACCAACGACAAAGCAGACGCAGAGCACCCCGAACTCGACCCCGACCCCGAACTCGAAATCGGCATCGGCGTGTTCCTCGACGGCAAGCCCCTGGACAACGTCCAGGTCACGCCCTTCTACGCCGAAGGCAAACTGCTGTTCCTCAAGCTCGAAGCGACCGACGTCGACCGCGAGGCCGGCGTCACGGGCTTCCAGCCCAGCGGACTGTTCGGCTTCCTCGATATCGACATCAAGGGCGACCCCGCGACCAGCCGGATGACGCTCAACCACCTGCTCTCGTCGCCGATCGACGAACTGTTCGGCGTCAACTTCGGCGTCGACGCGGCCATGAACCTCGAGTTCGCACTGTCGCTGGACGGCTTCGACGGCCTGCCCGAACTCAAGGCCAACTTCGTCCTCGATTGGAGCTGGGACCTGGCCAACGGCGCCTCCGAACCGGAAATCGGCCTCTATGACCTGCGCCTCGACGTCGGCTCCTTCGTCAGCGACGTACTCAAGCCGATCGCCGAAAACATCCGCGGCGTCCTCGAGCCCATCGAGCCAATCATCGACGTGCTGCTGGAGCCGATCCCGGGCCTCGACATCATGCTGGACGACCCGAACCTGCTCGGGCTGATCAACTTCGTCGCCGAACTGGCCGGGTACTCGCAGATTCCCCCGCAGTTCTTCTACGCCGCACAAAGCATGCTCGATCTCGTCCAGCAGGTCGACCAGATGCTCAGCGCCGACGGCGAAATCATGCTCGGCGACATCCTCGGGCTGGGAACCGACTCGCCCTCGGCCAACCGGGGCGACGGCGACGCGCCGGGGTTCCTCGATGACTTCCTCGCAGGCGTCTCCGAAGACTCCACCGGCGCCTCCAGCGGTTCCGGCGTCTCCGGCGGCGGCTCGTCCACCGCACGAGGCGGATTCGAGATCCTCGACCACCTCACCGACATCGGCAACTGGATGAAGCTGCTCACCGGCGGCGACGCCACCCTGTTCACCTACGAAATGCCCCTGCTGACCTACGACATGCGGTTCAGCCAGGTCATCGCGACGATCACCGCCGGGCCGGTGCTCATCAATATCAGCGCCGTCGGCGGGTTCAACCTCGAAGCCGACCTCGGGTTCGGGTACGACACCTACGGCATCCGCCGGGCCATCGAAACGGGCAACCCCTGGCTGGCGCTGGACGGATTCTTCATCGCCGACTACAGCCTCGGCGACAACCCCGCAGAGAAAGACGAGTTCTCCTTCGGCGCCGAAATCGGCCTCGAAGCCTCCATCTGGGCGCTGGTGGTCGAAGCGGGCCTCGGCGGCGTGATCGGCTTCACCACCGGCATCGACCTGCAAGACGTCAACGACGACGGCAAGATCCACTTCTCCGAATTCGACACCATGTGGAACTACACCGGCAACGACGCAGCCGGCGGATTCGCCAACCTGGTCAATATTCACGGTCGCGCCTACATCGAGGCCTATGTCTTCGTCGACGTGGGCATCTCCATCCCGTTCGTGGGCAAGATCATGTCCCGCGTGGTCGATTGGACCATCGTCGACGTCACCATCGCCGAGTGGGAGTACAACGCGCCGAAGGTCCAGCCGGTGCTGGCCCACGTCGAAGGCGATACGCTGGTGATCCACTCCGGCAGTCGGGCCGGCCAGCGCGAGTACCTCGACACCGACGACGGCGGCGAAAGCTTCACCATCACCGGCGACGCCGATTCGATCAAGGTCTCCTACGGCGACTGGAGTTGGGATTACGACGATGATCTCACCGCCAGCGGCGATTTCACCAAGGTTATCGCTGACGGCGGATCCGGCGACGATAGCTTCGACGCTTCCGGCCTCGACGGCGTGGCTGTCGAATTCGACGGCGGCGCTGGAAAGGACACCCTCACCGCCGGAACCGGCGACGCCGCCATGACCGGCGGAGCCGGGGAGGATCGGCTGTACGCCAGCGCCTCAACCGGAACCGTCAGCCTCGACGGCGGCGACGACGACGACACGCTCCAAGGCGGCTCCGGCGCCAACACGCTTATCGGCGGCGCCGGCAATGACCGCATCACCGGCGGCGACAGCGCCGACCTCATCGACGGCGGCTCCGGCGACGACACCCTCAGCGGCGGCGACGGAATCGATACGTACGTCTTCATCGCCGGCTACGGCCAGGATCGCTACTCCGACTCCGCCGGCGCCAGCATCATCGATATGAGCGGCACGACCGAGGACTTGGTCGTCGACATCAGCAAGACCGGCGTCAAGATCGCCACCGGCGACACCGAACTCCGCCTCGGCCGCGGCCTGATCTCCACGATCATCCTGGGAACCGGCGACGACGAGCTTCGCCTCCGCGATCTGCCCGAAGGAACGCTGACCCTCGAAGATACCGGCGGGTCGGCGACGTACACGTTCGAGATGGGGCTGCAGAACTCCAGCAAGGCCGACGGCGTCATCAGCATCATCGACAACGACGCCGACTTCGACCGGATCATCCTGAACAACCTCACCGGCATGAACGCCGTCGACGGCCCGTTCGACCAACTCACCATCAACGATCACGAACTCGTCAACGGCCGCGAGATCATCCGGTACACCGACGGCGTCGAGCAGATCTCGCTGCCGGTCGTCGATTCGGAAATCGACGATACCGGCGAGACGACCTTCCACATGCGAGACCTGGAGATCATCTCCACCGCCGGCGGAGCCGTGCTGGGCGACACCGACTTGATCATCGACGCTCGCAACCTGACGATTTCGACCGATCTGGAAGGCGACGACTTCGTCTTCACCGTCGAAGAAGATGTCGTGCTCGACGGCAGCGTGTTGGCCCGGGGCGATTTCGATATCACCTCCGACACCATCGGCTCCAGCGCCGGCGAAGGCCGCATCGACCACACCATCGACGCCCATGACCTCGATTGGCTCATCCGCCTCAGCGACATCATCGTCAACCAGCGGATCAACGCGATCAACGACGGCCGCCTGGACATCTACGCCGCCAATACCGCAACGCCCGCCGACATCGACCTGAACGTGGACATTACCTCCTCGACCGGCGAAACCACCGACGGCGCCGGCGGCGGATCGATGCGACTGGTCGCCGAGGGCGTGATCACCCTGTCCGGCGACATGGAATTCGTCGGCGCCGGATCGCACCTGATCCTGGCCGGCGACAACATCTACAACACCTCGTACGCCGGCTCCAACCCCATCATCACCACCGTCGCCGGGTTGACGGTGCTGACCCGCACCGAGGGCCTCGCAGACGGCAGCGAAATCCTCGTCCGCGAGACCGACAGCCTGGTCGTCTACGGCGTCGACCTCTCCGACACGCCCGCCCAGAACCCCGTGGGGCTCTACAGCGCCCACGGCGCGATCGAAGTGGAACTGCTCGGCGTCGACGCCAGACTGACCTTGCACACCGGCAGCATCATCACGCCCACCGCCGACAGGGACATCATCCTGCTGGCCGACGACTTCGATTTCGTCCCGGCCGCGGCCGGACGCGACCTCACCACCGACCGACCCGTCGGCGGCGTCATCGGAACCGGCGAACTGGTGCTACGCGCGCCCCACGCCACCACGTTCGTCATGGGCACGGCCGCCGAGCATGAGTTGGGCAACGACTGGACGGCCATCGCCGACGACTACCCCGAGTTCACCAACTTCCCCTGGCACGTCGGCGGAAATTTCTCCGGCCCCGAAGGGAACAAGACCTACGACAACGACGGCAGCATCTTCCAAGGCACGGCGTTGATCTCCACGCGAGACCTGTCGGGCATCGCCAACGGCTTCACGCTGATCACCATCGGCGACGATCAGGGCGACGCGAACCCGACTCTGGTGATGCGATTCGGCGATGCGATGGACGCCGCGATCGTCAAGTTCGACCAGACCGACCGCGACCGCGACTCGGCCTTCCGCGACGACGTCGTCCTCAACGCGGCCAAGATCTTCATCGAAGGCGAAGTCGAGGCGATCGCCCCCGGCGCCGAGCCGCCCGTCGTGATGCAGATGAACACCGATCGGCTGCAGATCAAGGACAAGAACATCAACAACCCCATCGGCCGGACCGATTCCGGTATCCGGGGCGATCTGCTGGACTTCGACGGGATCCGCGACCGAATGATCGTCGACGGCTGGGTCCGCACCGACGGCGATATCCGCGTGAACATCCAGGGTGACGGCGAGGAGTACACCTCGGCGATGATGTCCGACGTGGCGCCGGTCAACAGCAGCAAGTGGCTGAACAACTTCATCCAGGGCGTCACCGGCACGATGGAAACGTTCGCCTCCGGCGGAACCATCGAGATCATCACGAAGAATTCCGTCGTGCTCGAAGGCCAGAACTGGGTCCACGGCGCCGGCGGAACCATCGAGATTCTGCCGGGGACGTTCTTCGAACTGGTCCAGATCGCCGGCGTCATCTCCGCTGACGGCGACGGCAGCCTGATCCACATCGAAGCCCCCCAAGCCGTCTACATCAGCGGCGAGATTCTCGCCGGCGCCCACTGGGTCGGCGGGGTCAAGCGACCGATCGACGGCGTCCGGGCCGACGTCGTCATCAACACGCCGCACGAGTTGCGAATCTTCGGCGCCATTACCTCCACCAACATCATGGAACTGACCGGCGCGATCGACCATGACTACAACGAGCGGGACGCCGTCGACGCGAGCATCCACCTCACCGGCCAGTTGACCTCCTACGCCGACAACAGCCTGCTGCGACTGGAAGGCCCTGATGACATCATTATCGAGGGCAGCATCTTCGTGCGAGGGGCGAACTCGGGCCTGCTGATCGACAGCGGGCAGCGGGTGAAGTTCGCTACCTCTTTCGTCGAAGTCGAAGACGGCATCGACATCTACGGCCGCGGCGAGACCGTCGACGTCGAGACGGGCATTCTCTCCAGCGTATTCGTCGACGCCACCGCCGTGATCACGTCGTTCCAGAACGGCAGCAATATCCATATCGACGGCGCCAACGACGTCGACATCCTCGGCACGGTGCTGGCCGGCGGAGCCATCGGCCCAATGGGCGTAACGTGGTCCGGTACCGATTCCGAAGTCATCATCACCGCCGGCGAGCAGGTCTACATCGATAGCGGCGTCCTCGCCAGCGACTCGGTCACCATCATCGGTGGGGCGGCCAGCGACGACGACGTCAGCCTCGACCCCGACAACGACGGTCTGCCCCTTGCCGAGAAACGCCGCGTCAGCGTGATCGTCACCACCGCCGGCGGCATGACCGCCGCCGGGCGGACCTCCGACGGCAGCCCCGGCGTGATTCGCATCTTCGGCGAAAGCGGCGTCGAGATGATGGGCTACCTCTACGCCGGCGCCACCAAGAGCCAACTGTGGGACGGCGAAGGCAACCTCATCAAGGAAACGATCGACTGGGACGCCTCCGTCGGCGGCGAAGTGTCCATCGAATCGTCCGGCCAGGTCTATATCGGCGGCTGGGCCGTCAACCAGGCGACCGAAGTTGTCTTGGCCGACACCGTCGTACTCGACATCACCCTCGACCCGAGCGGAACCCCCATGGCCGCCTCGACGACCCTCGACGCCGCCGACACGGCGGGCAACACCCGCCTGTACGAGTTGCGTACGCAGATCGCCGACGCCCTGGCCGCCCAGTTCGGCGACGCCCTGCGGGTCCAGATCCGCAACAACCGCCTCGTATTCGCCAGCAGCGCACCGTTCACGATCGAGTCGACCAGCACCCGCATGGATCTGCTCGGCATGCTCGCCGGCGACCACCAAGCCAACCTCGCCTGGGCCGACGCGGCCGTCACCGCCGACCAAGCCCCGGCGTCGCTGACCCCCGGTCTGTCGGTCACGCTGATCATTAACGACGGCGACGCCGGCAACGACCCCGGGGTCACCCTCACACCGGCCGACACCGCCGGGATTACGACGCTCGCCCAACTCGTCGACATCCTCAACGACGCCCTCGCCGCAGCCGACCTCGACAACATCGTCGCCGGCCAAGACGGCGGACGGCTGCAGTTCACCAGCCTCAACGACTTCGAAATCGACGCCGGCTCGGTCAACGCCGATCTGTTCGGGTTCACCACCGTCGCTTCCCCGGCGACGGTAGCGTCGAGCCGCGATTCGTCGTGGTACGAAGTCGTCGCCGGCAGTTCGCTGTTCGGCAGCGTGGTCCCCACCGGCGGCTACATCGCCGCCAGCGACCGGATCACCCTCATGAACTTGGACACCACCGAACACCCCTATACCGGCGGGGAGATCGGCGTCCGTATCCAGGGCTCCAGCGAGATCACCACGCACGAGAACGATAGCGTTATCGAAATCGACTCCAAATTCGACGCCGAGATCGAAGGCCACCTCATCGCCGGCGGCGAGATCACCACCGTCCGCGACGGCGCCACCGGCGGGTTCATCGGCTCGGAGCTCCAACCGTTCCTCGACGCCACCGGAACCGAGATCATCATCATCGCCGAGCACCAGGTGAGAATCGGCACCACGATCAAGGCCAGCGATCTGATTCACATCGAAGGCGGCGCCGATCCTCTGGTCGGCGATCCGCTCGACCCGTTCAACTTCACCGGCGCCAGCGTGCTGATCTACGGGTCGGCCCTTGTGCAAACGTGGGGCGAATTCAGCAACATCGAAATCGAGGGCGTCAACGACATCAAGGTGCTCTCGCCGACCCACTTCCACGAGATCGAACCGAACGAATGGGCCAAGGGCCCGCGAGCCTACCTCGTGGGCGAAGGCCAATTCAAGCTGCTCGGCGTACTGCCGGCCGACGTGGACATCCTTCTACAGCGGCGCGACGGGTCGGGGGGGTACTTCACCGAGATCGTAACCCTCGACGCCGGCGACTACGGCAACGACGCACTGGTCATCGTCACGCTCGACGACGAGTTGGAAGACAGCACGTACTTCAGCGACATGGACGCCACCTGGACCGGCCGATCGCTGATCCTCCACGCGCCGTACGACTTCAGCGTCCTGCCGATCTCCGGCGACCTGCTGATGTCGTCGGTCAACCTCGACCTGCTGGGCCTCACCAGCGTGCTGACGGCGCGGATCGTCTACCCCGAGGCCGAAATCCACGGCGATGTCGCCCTGCCGACCACCGGCCGACTGGTGCGAGACGTCACGCTCGTTCTCAGCATCGACGACGGCCTCGGCGGCGAGATCACCGGCTCGGTAATCATCCCGGCCGCGTTGACCGCCCTGCACACCAGCCAGGCCCAACTCATCGCAACCATCAACGCCCAACTCGCGACAAGCGCCTTCGCCGCAATCGAGGCCGCCGAGGTGGACGGCAAGATCGTGTTCAGCACGCTCGGGTACGACTTCGAGATCGCCGACACCTCCGAGAACGTCAACCTGCTGGGCCTTCGCGGCGACTGGGACACCGTCGAGCATCGCGACCCGGCCGTGCTTACCCCCGACGCGCCCGTACCGACGACGGGGCAGTTGATTCGCGATCTGGTGCTGATCCTCCGCATCGAAGAAACCGACATCGACGACGAACTGCTCGGGGCGGTCATCGTACCGGTCGGCGACACGACGCTGAACACGAGTCTGGCCGATCTCGTTGACGACATCAACGCCCAACTGGCGGCGACAGCCATTCCTCGCTACGAAGGCGGCCGCGACTTCGCCGACTACATCACCGCATCGCTGCGGGACGGCAAGATCCTGCTGACCGGCGCGCACGAATTCAAGCTCAAGGTCGCCTCGGGGGATCTCGAACTCGTCGGCCTCACCAGCGGCGACGAACTGCCGGCGACGGAGATCTTCTACGACGCCTACATCACCGGCGAGGCCGATATCCCCGCCGCCGTATTGACCGATCCGGTCACGCTGGACGTCATGGTCAACCGCAACGGCATGATCGAAACCGCCCCGGTGACGATCGCCGTCGACCCCACCAACACAACGCCGGCCGATCTTATCGTCGATGTGAACGCCGCGTTGACCCTCGCCGGATTCCCCGGCATCCGGGCGCATTTGGACGGCAATCGAATCCAATTCGTCAGCGGATGGAACTACACCCTCGACGGCGCCGTTTCGGTCAACGCGAACCTGCTGGGCCTGACGACCCTCGACGGCGGGGCAAGCGTCAACGCTCTCCGGGCGCCTTCGGTATTCGAACTGATCGGCGAACGCGACGCGCCGACCACCGGCGTCCTCGCCCAGGACGTCACGCTCGACATCGAAGCGGTCGACAGCGACGACGTTATCACCACAGCGTCGGTCACCATCGCCCGCGCCGACACGGACCGAACAAGCGGTCCGGCCAACACCACCGTCGCCGACCTAGCGGCGGACGTTGAGGCCGCCCTGGCCGCGGCCGGGTTCGATATCCAGGTCGCCGACGTGGGCGGGACGCTCTCCTTCACGAGCATGACCGTCGATTTCGACGTCTACGCCACGTCCGCCGCGGCCGACCTGCTGGGTCTGACCGGCGTCTACGACGGGGCCGACGCGGCCTCCGTCCGTCCCGACGCCGTCTTCGACATCACCCCCGACGAGGATCTGTGGACCACCGGCATCCTCCCCGACAACGTCACCCTCACGATCGTCCGAGCCCTGGTCGATCCCAACGACGACCCGATCCGCCTCTCGCCCGATCTGCCCCTGGAGATCGATCGCGACGTTTTCACCGTGGTCGAAGGGTCGATCACGATTTTCCGGGCCGATACGATCGACAATACCGGGGCCACCGAGGCCGACTCGCTTGCCGCCCTGGCTGAGGATGTGACGGCGGCGTTGATCCGCGGCGGGTTCCGCGAAATTACCGCCTACGTCGACGCCGGCGCAATCGTGCTGTCCAGCCCCCACGCCTTCTCGATCGGCGACGACTCGACCAACGCCCACCTGCTGGGCGTTACGATCATCGCCGCCCCCGAAGAGGCCGCGGTTCGTCCGCCGGAGACGTACCGGGTGCTGCCGGTCGACAGCATGATCGACGGCGTGCTCAGCGAAGACATCACGCTGCAACTGTCGCTCGACGGCGGCGACGGCGGCGTCGGTTCGGTAACGGTGCTCGCAGTCGACACCAACGGCGAGACCCCCTACACGGTGGCCAACACCAGCATCGCCGACCTGGTCCGCGACATCAATGTGGCGCTGGCGGCGACGGCGATTCCGAGCCATCCGGGAGAGTTCTTCGGCGATTACATCCGCGCGACCGCCGTCGGCGGTTTCGAAGCTACCCCCGGCGGCTCCGGCGTCGGTTCCGCCGCCGATGCGACCGGGCGGATCGTCCTGCTCAGCGACATCGACTTCACGCTCACCAGCGGGCCTACCGACGAATTGGATCAGTTGGGCTTCGCTCAAGGCGTACTCAACTCTTCGGCGACCGTCCCGGACTACGAGATCGACGCCCCCGCCGCCCTGCCCGGCGACGGCGTAACCGCCGCCGACGCCACGCTCTTACTGGTCATCAACACCGGCCCAGGCGTGTTCCTGACCGCACAGGTCCTCGTGCGTCAAACCGACACCGCCGACAACACTTCCGCAACCGACCTGCTGCTGGATATTCAGACGGCGCTGGCGGCTACGCCGATCTATCAGGCCGGCCACGTCGATCCGATCGGCACGTACGCCGGGCAATACATCGTCGCCCAGTTGCGACTCAATGAGACCACACAGCAGTACGACCTGGTTCTAACCGGCGACGCGCCCTTCTTCATCGACGGCAATAGCTCAATCGCCGCCGCCGAACTCGGCCTCACCAACGTCACGCCAGGCAACATCGCCATCGCCGTCCTGCCGCCAATCGGCCAGCAGTTGGCCGCCGACGAGGTTCTGCCGCCCAGGCGGACCTTCGGCGAGGACGTCACGCTCGACCTGCGAATGCTGCCGGCGAACTTGGCCGCCGCCGCGCCGGTGGACGAGTACACCGTCACCATCTACGCCTCCGACACCGACGACAACACCAGCATCGACGATCTCCTCGAGGACATCAACGACGCCCTGCTGCTGACGATCGGCAGTCAGGACGTCTGGGCCGAGTACCGCGGCGGGAAATTCTCGTTGGTCAGTTTCGAGCAATTCCAACTGGAATACTCCTCCCAAAACGAGCATCTGCTGGGCATGACCGACATGCCCAACGAGGTGATCGAGGCCAACCGGGCCAGCAACAAGGGCGAGATCCCCGAAGACGTCACCGTCGTCGTCTGGGTGAACCTCGGCGTGAAGAAGATCGTCGGCGAGGTGACTATCCCGGCCATCTCGACCTCCGACAATCCCACCGGCGACCAGATTACCGCCCTGGTGCAAGACGTGCAGAACGCCCTCAACGGAGCCATCCCCGGCGCCATCCGGGGCGGCAGCTTCTTCGATCTCGACGGCAATCCATACGACCCGGACGACTTCGCCGACGACCCGATTACCGAAGGCGGCGCCGCCGACCCGATCGTCCGCGTGAAGTTCAAGCATGGCAAGCTGCTGTTCGCCAGCCAGTACGAGTTCCGTATCTATCCGACGTTCAGCAACCCCCACAACCCGGCCCCGGCGCTGCAAACCCTCACCGGCGCCAACGAACAGCACCTCGGCCTCGACCGGGTGGCCGACGGCCAGACGCGCGTATCGTCGCGACCGTTCAATATCATCGCCGAAGCCAACGGCTCGGTCGTCAGCTTCACCTCGACCGACCCCGACGCCAAACTCTACATCGCCGGCTCGGTCCGCAGCGATGCGATGATTCAGATGAGCGGCGGCCCCGAAGGCCTCGAACTCGACTGGTCCGGCTTCCTCGAGACCATCGACGGCCCCATCATCCTCGACCTCGGCGCCAACGGCCATCTCAAGGGCGATCTCACCGCCGGCGGGACCGAAGGCGACGTGATCCTCACCGCCGACGATACGCTGACCATCAGCGGCATGATCCACGCTGAACGCGATATCCTCATCTCCGCCGGTCATGTCCTGGCCGCCGCGGCCGGCGCCGACAGCATCACCCTCGAGGCGACCGCCTGGCTGGGGACCACCGGCGGGGCCGCCCCGCCTCAGACCATCGAACTGGACGGCTACAAACGCGTCGTGGTCGACGGACCCATCGGCTCGCTGCAGCAGGAAGAACCCCGAACCTACGGCGATATCCACGTGGTCAGCCAGACCGACGACATACTGGTCACCGCCGAGAGCGGCTGGCTGGAGACCAACGGCCGGATCGTCCTGGAAGGCGACGTTATCACCGTCAACGGCGTGATCAAGAACGCCGGACTCGCCGCCCCGGCCCCGGCCGACCCGAACGCTCCGCTGCCGGAAAACTTCGAAGTCGTGATCGACGCGGCCACCGAGGTCGTCCTCACCGGCGACGTCGACGCCCTCGGCTCGGTGCTGATTAACTCGCCGACCGCCTTGGCCATCACCGGCTCGGTCGAAGCCGGCGGCGTGGAAACCTTCGAGTTCGTCTCCGAAGCCACCGACTTCCTGACCGCACCGGGCGAACAGGTGCGGGTCGTCTCGCCGGGCATCACCATCGGCGGGGCCACCGGCGAACTCGCCGAAGGGGAAGTCTTCGGCGACCTCACCGAAGGCGACACCTTCCCACTTGGCGCCGCCGTGGTCGGTTCGCAGTACGTTCTGCTGCTCGCCGGCGCCGGAGGCGTCCATGTGGCCGCGGCCAGCGAGGTCCGTACCCGAGACGCCGACAGCCGAATCACGATCAGCGGCGCCACCTTCGATATGATCGGCTCCCTCCACGCCGGCGCCGAACGCGGCCGCCTGGCCAACGGCGGCGATCCGTCCACGCTGACCTGGAGCGGCGACAACGCCGGGATCAGCATCGTCGCAACCGACACCGTCACCTTCGGCGGGCCGGATATCGCCACCGATCTGGACGTGGCCGCCGGCCTGGCCGCCAACGAAGGCGACCCGATCACCAGAGGATCGTACGTCCAGGCGACCGGCCTGGTCGACGTCCAGGTGCTCGGCGGCGGCGCGCAACTGTTCACCGTCAACGAACTCAGCGCCATCGTCACCGATAGCCAGGGGCTGCCCACCCCCAGTTCGATCAACGTCAACGCCGGCGACGGCGTGAACATCTTCGGGGCGATCCAGGCGATGGATCCCAACTCCGACGTAACGATCGTCTCCGGCGAGGGCCTGCTGTGGGTCAGCGGACACGTTGAAGCCGGGCGCGACCTGACGCTCACCGGCGCCACGCTCGCCGGCGGACAGGCCATCAGCGTGTGGGTCGACAAGCTGCTATACGAAACCCAAACCGCCGCGGCCACCACCACGCTCGGCGCCGTGGTCGACTTCGCCATCGATATGAACGGCGACTTCGTGGACGACTACGGCTTCGTGCTGGAAGTCAACGGCCTCGACGAGGTCGTGGTCGACGACGGCGGCGTCCCGATCCGCGCCACCGAAGGCGGCGTCGAAGTCCTCGGCGCCGGCATCGTCTACATCACGTACAACGATCTCGGCGACCCGGTCACCGTCGACAAGGAAGGCCATGAACTCGTCGAGGATGTCAGCGGCGCGTGGTTCCTGGTTGACGAGATCGGCCAGTATCTCGACGCCGCAGGCCGCGTCGTCAACGTGGACGGCCGGCGACTGAACGCCGACGGGGATCTGATGAATGAGTTCGGTTACCTCATCGACCCCAACGGCAACTTCATCGACGAATTTGGGGTCGCGATCAATGTCTACGGCGACCGCGTGGACGCCGCCGGCAACCTGATCGACACGAATCTGGATCTGATCAGTTCCAAGGGCTACTTAATCGCCGTCAACGGGCTGCTGCTCAATGGCTCCGGCACGCTGCTCAACGACGGCGCCGGGGAGTACTGGACCGTCCTGAACCTCCTGGGAATCGACTATCGCGCCGATGTGTACGGCAATCTCATCAGCGACCAGGGCGCCCTGATCAATCAAACCGGCGACCTCATCAACGACCGCGGCGAGCTTATCGGCGCCGACGGCGTACCGCTGACGCACCTGGACGCCCCGGTCGCCGGCGGGAATCGCGTGGTGCAGGATCCCCTCGTTCTGGAAGCCCGCGTCCCGGGCGCCGATCGCCTCGAAGGCGGCGAGATCCAGCTCAGCATCGCCGAACTGATGACGACGACCGGTCCGGTCATGGTCGACCTGCCCGCCCGCCGCAGCGGCGGCGTGCTGAACACCACCGGCCCGGCCGGGCATATCGTTGTCACCGGCGACCAGGACATCTGGATTCACGGCATGGTCGGCCTGGTGAAGCTCGACGGCGGCGCGAGCGAGTCGACCGTCGACGTACGGCAAGTCGATCTGACGTCGCTATCGGACGTGGAGATCACGACCGACGCCCTGGTGAACGCCCAGGACATAATCAACGTGACAGGCGCCAACGTCTGGGCGTTGGATGAGAGTGTAACCATCGCCCGGGCTCCCGACTCCCATACGACGCTGACGGCCACCGACGTCGGCGGAACCGTCTACGTAGCTCGCAGCCAGGTGTACTACTTCCGGGCGCTAGTGGCCGCCCAAGGCCAGGTGTCGCTGATCGGCGACGACATTAACGTTTACGGCACCGTGGCCGTCGAAGGCGAAACACGCAACGGCGGAGCCGACCCGGCGTTGGCGTCGCTTCAGGCGAACCGGCACGTGGTGATTCGCGGCGAGGTGCTTTCGGGTGCGGATATCGACGTCGACGCCGGTCTGGTCGATTCGGCCGGTTCGGTGGTCATCGCCGCCGAAGGCAAATTGGCGGCCGGGTTCCAATCGGCCGCGACGGGAAACATCACCGTCGACGCCCCCGGCCAGGTGACGCTGCTGGCCTACGACGACGCGATGAACGACGACCTGCAGTTCGCCCCGGCGTACATAACCTACGAGCCGGTCTACATCGACGTGGTCACCGGCTCCAATCGTGTGGCCGACAGCTTCATCGAGCGTCCGGTGGTGCACTACATCCCGACGATCACGACCGAGCAGACCGACATGATCAGCGTGAAGGTCGGCAGCGAGTTCGGCAGCGCCGAAGTGCGGCTGTTCCAGGACGGGTACTGGTCGGAGAACGTGCCGGCCGCCGACAAGTTCCGCGAGTACTTCGTACCGGGCGTCGACTACGTCATCGACGATCTCGATTGGCCCGGCAAGGCGCCCGACGACGACGGCGGCCTGTTCCTGCTGCTGGATGTTGGCGGCGAACCGGCATTCGAGCCGATCGACCCGGACATGTTCGAACTGATTCGGGCGGTCACCGACTACCAGGGTCCGGTCATCGACCCGGGAACGACGTTCGCCCAAGGCGTGACCGTCAACGAGGCGATCAGTTCGTTCCGCAATGATCGCGATCCGCAAATGGGCGGCATCTTCCAGGACGGCGGCGCGATGGCGCTCACCGAAGGCGGCGACGGAAAGCTGATCATCGACCTGTTCGCAAGCCAGGACTCCGCTTCCTACGGCGATGTGCTGGACATGATGGCCAACGACGTCCACGCCCTCATCGAGGGCTCCTACGTCCAACAGCCCTACAAGCCCTGGGACGAGTTGACCGCCGGCGAGAAGGCCACCGCCATCCTGGCCGGCGGCGGCAAGAACTACCGCAAGCTCTTCGACGTGCAGTTCATCCAGGAATTCGAGAAGACGATCTACACCTACGATCCGTTGACCCAGCACAGGCTTGCCGACGACCTCGGCGTGTACCAGCAGCTCAACGACAGGTCCATCTTCGACCTTTCCCAGGACGACAGCGTCACGGTGGTCACCAATGTTTCACTGGTGTTCGCCACCGACGATGACGAGGAGAACGCTGAGGGGATCGCCGAAGCCATGGCCGAAGCCGCCGGCGAATTCGCCTTCGCCGGCCAGTCGGCGTTGGGTCTGTCCGGCGTGCTGGTCGACGACGGCGTCGGATCCAAAACGTTCGTACCGGGCGTGATCGTCGAGGGCAGGTTCCAGGCGACGCCGTCGGAGACGCTGATGCTGGCGGGGCCGAACTGGAGGATCTACACCGACAGCTACACGGTCACCAAGAAGTACTTCGACTTCTGGTTCCCGGAGTTCACGCCGTTCGACCGGGACGAGCACTATGATCCCATCGAACACGACTCGGTCGCCGAGGCCGCCTACCGCCACTGGCTGCCGCCGTCGGATAGGGTTGAGGAACTGCTCGAAGGCGTCGACCCCACAGACTACGAGAGCGTCCTGCTCGAATGGTCGGATACCTTCTTCATCGCCGGGCGCGACTACCGCGAGGAGTACAGCAACCCCGCCAAGACCACGGGCACGTACATCTACATCGCCAGCTTCTTCGAACGCGAAGACACCATCCTCGGCAACTACGGATGGGAGAAGGTCTATGGGACCGAAGTCGCCCTCGGGCGGATCAACCGCAACTACCAGGGCATCCCCACCGCCCAACTGTGGGAAGTCGACCTCAGCACCCAGCAGTGGAACGTGTACCCCTACACGCTCGACGACGGAACCGACATCTACGTCCGGGCGCCGGAGCAATGGTGGACCGAGTACGAGGTGACCGCCCTGGGCGCCGACAGCGTCGAATCCGACGCCAAGAAGCTGCAGTTCGTGGGCAACACCATCAACGAGTACGAGTTGGTCGGCCAGGTTCGCGAAGTCGCACAACTGGAATACATCCAGGAGTGGTCCTCGCTGACCGAGGGCGCCCCCAGCAACCCCGTCGAGGGTGACCTGTGGGTGCTGGAAGACTACGACAACGAACCGGGCCGGTGGGTCGTAACCTACAGGGACACCCCGCACAACGTCTGGACCGACGACGACCCGACCGCCTACGAGCAGTGGAGCATCTATGACGGGCGGTCGGCGAACGAACTGTCGATGCCAAATGTGGCCGGCGTCTACACGGGCTTGCTCCAACTGCTCGCCGCGAATTTCTCCACCGAGGCGGCCTCCGAGGAGACCAACCTGATCATCCAGACGCTCCTGATGGACGGCCTGGGTTATCTGCCGGCGACGACCTACGACAGTTCGGTGAAAGTCGACTGGCTACCGGAGGACTGGAACCTCGGCGACGCCGGAACCGTCGACGAGTACGGGAACGTCTCGGGGTTCACCGGCGGCAACTGGGAGTACGACGTAGACATGTTCGGACGACGGGTGTACGCCCAGATCAACCCCGGCGACGCCGAGGCCGGCGTGGCCGTCAAGCAGGCCAACATCAACCTCCAACTCCTCAACGACTCGGCGAGGCACGAGGACGACGTGGCCAACGTCCGCCGATTCGAGGGCAGGGATTACTACCTGTCGTACTACATGTACGACTGGGACGACGCCAACGCCCTCTTCTCCTGGCCCTGGCATCTGGTGGTGATCAACGATCAGGCCGAGAACGACCTGGTCCGCGACATGATCGATTCGCCGGTCTGGCTGGGCGGGTACAACATCAACGGCCTCAGCCACGACTCCTGGTCGATGGATCGGGTCGCCAACGGCTGGATCGCCAATTGGACAGGCTACAGTAATTTCCACCCGAACGAGCCCAACAACGCAGGCCCCTACAACGACGAAGACCACCTGCAGATGTGGACCTCGGGGCTGTGGAACGATCTCAACGGCGTGGAGGAGCTTCACGCCGTCTACGAGCGCGAGCCCGATTGGAGTCTTCCGGCCTACGATACCGGCGAGACCCAGCACGACTATATCTACAAGATGACCACCGACTGGCGGGACATCGAAGACGTGCGGACGAACATCACCTACCGGGCGTTCACCCAGGCCCACGACATCGTCGACAAGCGTCCGCTCTACGAAACCATCGAGAGCATCGTACCGGTCATCAAGATGGAGCAGATCACCAACTGGCGATACGTCGCGACCACCGAGAAGCGACTGGACTACGCCAGCAGCGCCGTGGCCGCCGACGGACTGACCGAACTGTCGATCTTCGATCATGACACGCTGTCGGCCTCCGGCGACATCGACATCAACGCCGGGACGGACATCCTCGTTCGGGCCGGCATCGACGCTTCGGCCCCCGGCGGGGCCATTACGGTGAACTCGGCCGCCGGATCGATCGTCGTCGGCGAGCCGATGCCCGTCGACCCGAAGGTCTACGACATGATCCACCTCCATGCCGACGAAGCGATCGATATCGACGCCGCGGCCGGCGCCGTCACCGTCGGCGAAACCGCCGAACTGCGGACCCTCGGAGCCGAGGCGCCCGCCGAAGACGGCGACCCCGTCCAGGACATCTCCATCGACGCCGACGGAGCCATCGTCATCAACGGGGCCATCTTCGCCCGAGACAACGTGGCCGTCACCGCCGGCGACAACGTCATCATCACCACCGCCATCGAGGCGTTGGAGGGCGTTTCCGTCGAGGCCGGTTCCGACGGCGCCGGCGGCGTGTACATACACGATCCGGCCGCGACGCCCGAGACGATGTTTGGCGACGACGATCTGCGACCGACCATCGGCGGATTCCTGCTGGCGTCGGGCGCCGGTAGCACAATCTCACTGACCGCCGGAAGCATCGCCGGGGACATCTCGCTGATCGACGCCGAACTGCAGGCCGCCACGATTACCTTGTCGGCCCCGGCCGGCGAAGTAATCCAGGCCGCGGCCGAGATGGCGCCGACCGAAGACGACGCCCCCGGCACCGGCGGACGCCTCGTCGCCGTCACCTTGGGCGTGATCGCCGGCGGGAGCATCACGCTGGAGAACCTCCACGTCGCCGAGGTCAGCGCCGTCGTCACCGGCCCGGGCGCCATTATCCTGAAGGACAGCGACATCGTCGGTCTCGCCGGCGGCGACGGCCCCGATACCGCCGGGCTGACGCTTACGCAGGTTCAGACCGCCGATGGGCCGATCACCATTTCGGCGATCGGCGGCGGCGTCATCGCCACCGAGATCCGCTCGCTGGGCGGCTCCGACGATAACGACATCACGCTGATCGCCGAAGCCATCGGCCTCGCCGGCGTCACGCTCGAAGTTCACGATATCGAGGCCGCCGGCGGCGCCGACGTGTTCCTCACCGTCTACGGCCAGATGACCCATCCCGACGGCGCCGTCATCGCCGACGAATTGACCGTTCGCACCTTCGGGCCGACCACGCTGACCACCGAAGCCAACACGTTGAACATCGACGTGGGGACCGAAGGCGACCTGACCGTGACCAGTTCGGTCGGCGCCCTGGTGTTGTCGAACGTGCAGATCCTCGACGGCGATATCACCATCGTCAACGCAGGCGACATCGACGCTCAGAACGTCACACTGCTGACCGACTGGAATACGTCGGGCGCCGCGCCTCATGCGAACGTCATTCGCCTCCAGACCACCGGCGGCAGCGGCGGGACGATCACCGTCGGCTCGATCACCGGCGGCGTGTACGCCGCCGACGACGCCGAAGCCGAGGCGATTCGACTTGAAATGCTCAACGGCCTCCTGCGCCAGATCGATCCGGCCGGCATCCCCGCCGAGTTCATCTCGACGCTGCTGGATTCGGCGGGCGAGCCCATCCTGGACGAGTTCGGCCTGCCCATCACCTTCGTCGAACTCGAGAACGACGTGCGAGACGAACCCGGCGACTTGCGGGCCATCGCGATCAGCGATTTCACCGCCAACGGCGCCTACATGACCGCCGGCGTCGCCTTCACGATGTACTCGCAGGTGCTGGGGCTGTTGGGCCTGGCGTACGAGGGCTCCTTCGGAGGCGCAGACCCCGAAACCGTCGAACGCGAAGCACGCGATCTGTTCACGTTCTCGCGCGAGTTCAGTTCCGCCGGCCGCGTCCAACTGTTCGCCGACGGCGAGATTCGAGGCGGGCTCACCCTGCCGATCAGCGAGTTCTCCATCCCCACCGAAGCCGGAGAAGGCCCCGCCCCGAGCATCGTCGCCGGCACGCTGATGGCGATGGCCAGAGGTTCGATCACCGGCCTCATGACGGCCGTCAACGAGGTGACGATCGCCAACTCCATCGACGGCAGTCTGGTGGAGATTCTCGACGTCGACGGCGTGGGCGAAATGTCCCCGGGCGTCAGGGTCGGGATGGTCAACGCGAACCTCGGCTCGGTCTTCGTGGCCGCTCAGAACGGGCTGATCGTCGGACGGGCGCTGGCGCCGGGTCTGGGCGCCGAACTGACGCTCCAGTCGCAACTGGGAAGCTTGTACGTCGAGTCCAACGGTGCGGCCAACTCGCTCGTCGCCGGAGCCGGCGTCTCACTGATCACACTCACCCCGGACGCCGATCTGGTGATTACCGGACACGTGAGGGCCGGCGGCGAATTGGACCTCCAGACACTCGGCACGATCAGTTCGCTCGGCCGGCCGGTCGACCTGGACGCAGCCAGTCTGTCGGTCAACGCCGCCAGCAGTTTGACGCTGGCCGGGAAGCTCAGTTCGCTGGGCGAGGTCACTCTCCGCAGCGGCGGCAACGTGAACCTCTTCGGCGAGGCCGATAACTTCCCCGGCTTCCGCGTGGTCAACCAGACGCTCTCCCAGCAGCAGCAGTTGCTCGACGCGCTGGCCGCGAATCTGCAGGATCAGATCGACACGGTCGCCGCGTGGCAGCGACTGGCCGCGATGGGCGTTACCACCGAAGCGGGCCAAGGCGTCGTCCTCGGCCAGCTTCTCGACAGCCAGATTCAGCAGTTGATCCGGGTGCCGCTGGATATCCATCGCCAGCAGATTCAGTTCCAGCTCGCCGATATCGGCGACATGCTGGCCGTGCAGGACACCTGGCCCGATACGATCGACCAGATGCCCGGCTACGCGACCCTCATCCAGCAGCGTAACCAGACCCAGTCGCTGCTGAGCAGCGTCGAGGGCCTCCTGGGCGGCGTACAGTCGCAGATCTGGCAGATCGGCGGCGACACCGCCGACCTGACGCTGCAACTGGGCGACCTCCAGACGACAATCCTCGACAGCCAGAGCTTCCAGGGCGGGCTGGACGCCGTCAGAGCCGGCATCAACGACGAGATCCTCAGCCGCCCCAACTACGTACCGCCAACGGGGATCAACCCCGAGACCGCCGCCCTCGACCTGGGGGCGCTGAACGCCTTGGATCTCGGGGGCCTCAGCGACGATCAACTCGGACGCCTCCTGGCCACCGTCGATTCAGGGTTCGACACCGTCTCCATGGAGTTGTACGACCTGGCCAACCAGGAGTCGTCACTCCAATGGCAGATCTACGAGAACCAGGGCGACCTGGCCTTCGTGCAGGACGACCTGGCGATCGTCCAGAATCTCATCACCGTCCTGCCCGGACAGATCGCGGCCCTCGACGCCCAGATCATCCCGATGGAAGCGGCGATCGACGATATCAGCATCCTTCTGGGCGTCACCGACCCCACCGTGATCGACCAACTGCTCCTGGCGCTGGGCGACGACCACGCCGCCCTGCTGGGAGACACTGTCAGCGACGTCATCGCGGCGCTGCAGGTGCGGTCGTTGGCGAATGTGGATACCGACATCCAGATCGTCAATGACCAGGCAACGTTGGTGCAGAACGCCGCCGACGCCGTCTACATACTGTGGGGCCTGCAACTGTACGAAGACCTCGATCCGGGCGTCCGGGCGCTGGCGACGTACGACAGCGTGCTGACCCAGAGTCTGGTGAACGCCATCAGCGCCCTGAGCACCACGCGAACCTACACCGTGGTTCAGTCCGACATCGACATCGTCAACAACGACATAGGCCAAGTCGGCATGGCGACCTATGAGATCGAGTGGCTGCAGTGGACGACCGACTTCTCCGCCCTCGACTCCGGCGTCCGCGGCCTGTCGCAATACGCCGACCTGCTCAGCCCGTCGATGCAGTCGACAATCAACGCGGTAGACGGGTACGAGAACTACTACAGCCTGCAAACCCAACTGTCGGGGCTCTGGCAACAGATCTCCCCGCTCCAGCAAACGCTCCAGACCGTCCAGACGTGGCGAGGCGTCTCCGACCCGTCGGTGCTCGACGAAGAGTTGCGGAACATGGGCGATGTGGAACAGATGACCCTCTCGCCGGCGATCACGTCCCAAGTCAACATGCTCGGCCAATTCGATATGCTGTCGACGATCCTGAGCGACCTGTCCACCGTTCAGACCGCCATCGTCTGGACCCAGGACCTGAACCTGATCTGGGAAAACCTGAACATCGTCTGGCAGGATATCTACAACAACGAGTCGGCTCTCAACGTGGTCTTGGCCAGCCTGAACCAGCAGCGTCCGCTGGAGACCGTCGAATACGATCTGAGCCAGGCGAATAGCTATGTGGCGGCGATTAACGATAATCTCGACAGAGTGGACCTGCAGTTCTACAAGGTCGCCTACCGCTATCTGGGGTACCAGGGATCCCCGATGCTGCCTCGCCTGCAGTATTGGCTGGGCCAAGTCGAGGAGCGAATCGGCTCCGGCGGCAAGCCCAACCCGACCAAGCCGGCCCACATTTTCCCGATCGACTGGGAGTACTTCAACCTGGGACACCTCCAGTTCGGTGATGGGTACGACATCGAATTGAGCGAGATCTCCGACGCGTTGTTCCTGCGGACCTTCGCTAAGCTCGGCCAATCGGATCTGGAGTCGCTACGGGACGTCTTGCTCACGCAGTTGGACAAGAGCGGGGAAACGTCGCAGGCGTACCAGCTCATGAAGAATAAGGGCGGCGACGGAGCATACGACCCGAAACTGCCGACGGACCGCTACGCCCTTGATGAGATGCGAAACGACTTGTTGTCTGACCGAAGCTACTGGCAGGGCCAAGTGGGTTCACTGACCACCGAACGCAACTACATCCTCAACTTGATGACCCAACGCGACGATCTCAACGTGACCCTGCAGGGCCTGTACGCCGACGAGACGCAACTGGAGGATCAGGCGTCGGTGATCGAGTACGAACTCTACATGATCGGATACGACGACCACTCCCTCCAGCATCTGCAGTCGATCGAGGCCGGCTTCATCGCCGACCGGAACACCGTGACGGGCATCGTCGACACCGTCGACGGATTGCTGGGCGGCGAGGAAACGCGTCTGAGCAACCTGTTGGCCCCGCTGCAGACCCAGTACTCGCAGGTCTCGGCGACCACCGAAAGCCTGGAAACCGAACTATCCTCGGCCCAGCAACTCATGGGCGGCGAACTCTCGCTGCTACAGGCCCAAAGCGACGCACTCGGCGTCCAATTGAGCGGCCTGAGTACCGAGCGAATGGACATCGAGGGGTTCATCAATGACGCCACCGGCATGTTCGAGGACGAGATCGGCCAACTGTCTGTACAGCAGAACGACCTCTACATGCAGCAACAGAACCTGTCCACCGAGCGATGGGATGTCGTCGGACAAATCGATCTGGCGCACGGCGAGCTCCCGTACGATCTGGGCGATATCCAGACCAACCTGGCCCCCCTGCAAACGCAACGGACCCACCTGAACGCCCAATTCCAAGGCGCCGTGGCCGACGAGCCCGGACTGGTCCAGCAAGAGGGCGACTTCACGTTCCAATTGGGCTACCTGCAGAACGACGCCGATGGCTACAACATCGATATCACCGGCCACCTCAGCGTCCTGGCCGGGCTCGACACCCAAGAGACCACGATACAGGGCAACTTGTCTGACATCCTGCTGACCAAGGGAACCCAGCGCACCGCCTTGGCCGGCGCCGAGGTCACCCTCCAGCAACTCCAGGTCGACTATCTCGTCGCGGCCCACGAACTGCAATCGCTGCAGTACGGCATCGACCTCCAGTACACAGCCGCCGGGTATCGTGACGGCGTGTGGCTCGACATCGACCGCCTGGGACAACTCCAGACCGACTTGGAAGGCATGCTTGTCCTGCAATCGCAGTTGGAAAGCGATCTGCGATTGGCGCAGCTCGGCGGCGACGGACTCACAACCATCACCATCGAGGCCCTCGGCCTGACCGGCGACGCCATGCTGGTGAATGGAAACGTCGAACTGGACCTCGACTTGAAGGACGGCGACGAGCCCGAAGATCCCGGCGACCGTGTCGCCCAGGATGAGTTCTCCGGCTACTACCTCTACACGCATTCGGTAACCGGTCAAACCTACTTCCGCGACGCCAACGGAACCAAGCCCATCGACGACGACCTGTTCTATATCCTCCAGCACGCACTGTACTCCGATGGCGGACAGGACTACTACCGGCGCCTCGACGACATCGAAGGCACGCCGGGCGACACCACCGACGACCTCGAAACCCTCTACCAATGGGATACCGGCGCCCTGCCGGAGTTCTACGTCTTCGACGGCGCCTACACCGTTCGCACGTTCGTCGAGGTCGAGACCCAGACGGTGACCGACATCCGACAGGACACCGGCGTGGCCCGACAGGTGGAGATCGAAAGCAACCTGTTCGCCGTCGACGACTACCGAGCGAGATTCCTCAAAGCCGACAGCGCTCGGGAATTCGCGTCAGCCGATCTGTTCTTCACCAGCGACGCCGAAGACGACGAGCACGTCGTCAGCTTCCAGACCGTCCTGGACGACCTCGCCGCCCAACTCCAAGACGGCGGCCGGCTCATCGTACTGTACCCCGGACAAACGCTCGCCGACCTGGCGATCGAGGTCGTTGAACGTGACGACATTCTCGTGACGTTCCTGGACTTCACGCCGATCTTCAATCAGGTCCCGACCCACGAGATCGCTTTGGACGATCCCAAGTCGCACGAGAATGAAGTCTACGTCACGCCGCCCACGCTGCTCACCGAGGTTTACCACAACGGCGACAGACTGCTGCCGGTCGAGCAACTCGACACCGGCAACCTTCGCATGACCGACATCGCCATCTCGGCGTCTATGCGAATCGACATGATCGCGGCAACCGGCGGCGTCTCCGGCCTGGACGAAGCCAGGCTGTTCGCCCCCGTCGTACACATCGAGAGCTACGACGCCGTCGAAATCGGCGGTCGCATCAGCGGCCACAGCGTCGTGGAGATCGCCGCCAACGGTGGGCTCTATATCATCGACGGCGGCCACGTCTCAGCCGATACGGTCATGCTCTCGGCGGGCGCCGGCCCCGTGATGGGCGCCCCGGGCAGCCTGCTGGAAGCCACGCTGGTCTGGGTGGCCGCCGACGGCGAAGCGGAGCTCTACACGCAGGCCGAAATCTTCATGGCCAACACCTACGCCACCGGCAGTGTGGTCGTGCATAACGTGACCCCCGAAGGCGTCGACACCTTCACGGTCACCGCCACAAACGTCCACGGCGGCGAGTTGTCCGTCTTCTCTGACGGCACGATCGTCGCCGACGGCGTCGATACCGGCGACCTGACGCTGGTCGCGACGGGCTTGGGCGACGTGAGGGTCGGAGACATCGTCGCCACCGGCGACGCGTTGTTCGATGCGGCGAGGAACGTCGGAAGCATCGCTCCGATGGAAGCCGGCGACGGCCCCGTCATCGGCGGAACCCTCACCATGGCGGCCGGACTGACCGCCTACCTGCCCGACGCCAACGTCGGAGGCGAAACGCTCACCTCCGACGGCCTGAGCATCGTCATCGACTCGGCCGACGATCTGCTCTTCGACGGGCCGCTGCACCTCATCGCCGAGCACGATATCATCATCGAGGCGAACATCTGGCTGTACAACAGCGACCTGACCCTCGAAGGACGCAACATCATCTTCGTCGGCGACGGCGCCCTCCATAACACGTTCGGCAACACCACACTGATCGCAACCGACGCCGTGATGCTTAACGGCTTCGCCTCCGACGCCGACGGCGGAACCGTCCTGGAAGGTTTGAATCTCAGTATGACCGCCCAGACCATCCTCGGCGGCGACCAAGCGTTGATTCGCGGCGAGCGGCTGACCATAACCTCCGACACCGGGGTCGTACTGCGAACCGACGTCGGCATCGTCGACGCCGACATCCGCGGCCGCGGGGATCTGCAAATCGACGCGGTCGGCTCGGTCGAGTTGGCCAACGTGATTGTGGCCGACGGCAGTCTCCTGGTCACCTCCCCCGGCGACATCATCGCCGGCAGCGTGGAACTGCTGACCGACCGCTACTCGAGCATGCTGTCGCTGCAAGCCGGCGGCGCCCTGACGCTGACCGACGTGGTGGTTGGCCAGTTGGTCGGTATCGACATCCAATCGCCGGTAGCCCTGATCAACCCCGGCGACACGTTGGATATCGAGATCCTGCCGGACAGCGAAGTCATCGTCGATGGCGAGGAGGTCACGTTCACGATCACCATCACCGACACGACCGGCCGATTCGATCCTGACGGCGACCTGGACGTAACCGTGAACTACGGAGACGGAGCGTCCGAAACGCTCAGCGTCCCGATCCTGCCGGCGCCGACCGAGATGCTCGCGGGGCCGTCGGACATGATCACTACCGACCGGATCGGCAGCCGATTCGGACAGTCGGTCGCCTTGGTCGACGTCACCGGCGACGGTCTGGCCGACCTCATCGTGGGCGAAGGCGGATACGACGACGGAGACTCCATCAACGCCGGCCGAGTGCAGATCTACGCCGGTTCCACCGAAGGATTCGTCTCGGAGCCCTTCACCTTCTACGGCTCACAGGACAACGCCCAGTTCGGGCGAATGGTGGCCGCGGCCGGCGACGTCAATAACGACGGAATCGGCGACGTCGCCATCTCGGCGCCCGGCCATCGCCTCTACCGGCTCGTACCGATCGTCTACCCCGACGGCACAGTGGGCATGACCGAAGTCCAGGTACAGGGCCAAGTGTTCATACTGTTCGGCTCGCCGTTGGGCCAGCCGATGCTGACCGACGGAATCTACGCCGAAAACGCCACGGTGGTCGCAGGAGCCGGCGACGTCAACAACGACGGGTTCGACGACGTACTTGTCTCGGACCCGAACGCCGCCACCGAGATCATCGTCGGCGATACGCTCATCGAGATCGCCGGCGCCGGACGCGTTCAGTTGTTCCTCGGTAGCGCCACAGGCCTGTCAACCGAACCGGCCTGGACCTACACCGGCGACCAAGCCAACGGCGCCCTCGGGTACGCTCTCGGCGCCGCCGGCGACGTCGACGGCGACGGCCGCGACGATGTGTTGATCGGAGCCCCGCTGGAGGCTGCCGGCGACGGCGTCCACACAGGCGTTGTCCGCCTGTTCGCCGGAACGAACACTTCGCTGACCGGGCCGATCGAGATGTTCGAGGGCTCGGCCGACTCGGTCATGCTCGGAGCGAGCGTCGCCGGCCTCGGCGACCTCAACGGCGACGGGCTTGACGACGTCGCACTGGGCGCCCCTGGCGACGGAACGGTTCTTGTGTACTTCGGCTCCGCCGGCGGCCTGGACCCGCAGCCCCTGCTGCTGACCGGCCCCGAAGGCGCGAATTACTTCGGCCGACAGGTGGCCTCGGCTGGAGATTTCAACGCCGATGGCCTCGGTGACCTGCTCGTCGCGGCCAACGAGCCCGGCGGCGACAGCATCACGCTGCTCTACCTTGGCTCCGGCGACGGCCTGGACACCACGCCGTTCCAGATGGGCCCCGCCCAGTTGACGCGGACGCCGCTTATCTCCACCCATCTCCTCGCCGGCGGCGCCGACGCCAACGGCGACGGGATCGATGACGTCGCCGTCGGGCTCCCCGCTGACGGGCTCGACACCCCCGGCTCGGTGATCGTCCATTACGGCCGGCCGTTCGGGCCTGGGCCGAGAGTATTGGCCGAGGTGCAGGTCACGCACACGTGGGCCGAGCCGGGCGTCTACACGGTGCAGGTCTTCGTGCCCGAGGATGCAGTCGAAACCGCAGCCGCGTCGCTCGATGTGATGGTCGATCCGAGCGACCAGCAGTCGCCGACGGTGGTCGACACGATCCGCAACGGCGGGCTCGACCGACCGGGCGAGTTGACCAGCATGGCCTTCACCTTCGACGAGGACGTCTCGGCCTCGATCGACGTGGGCGACCTGTCGATCCACAACGACACCACCTCCACCCCGGTGGACCTGTCGGGCTTGACGCCGGGCGACCTGACCTACGACAGTCAGAACAACACCGCAACGTGGGACCTGTCGTCCCTTGGCGTGCAGGCCGGATACTACACGATCACCCTCGCCGCCGCGGGTGTCTCCGATGAGACCGGGAACCTGCTCGATGGCGACGGCGACGGCGTCGGTGGCGACGACTACGCCGCGCAGATCCTCGTGGCCACGGCCGGTGATGCCGATACCGACGGCGACGTCGACTTGGACGATTTCGTCATCTTGAAGCGGAACTTCGGGACCGGCTCCAATTGGGCTCAAGGCGATTTCGACGGCAATCAGAAAGTTGACCTTGACGACTTCGTCCTTCTCAAACAGAACTTCGGGACCATGATGGCTCCTCCGGCCAAGGTTCTGGGCGATTCGGTTGATCTGCTGGCCGCCGAACAGGCCCAGACAACCGACGTCGGCCCCGTCCAAGCCGCCAACCGTCGCCCGAGCATACTGGAGAACCGCAGACGCGTTCGACGATTGCATCAACCGAAACTGCAGTCTTGGACTCGCCGCTACCCATCGGCGTGGACAGGCGACAGCTTCGACGCACTGAGCGGTACGGGGCTGAATATTCCAATGCCCTGATAGGTCCCGTCCAGCTCTATCGTCATAGCGAATCCCATCGGGGGCGGGTATTGAATACCTGCCCCCGATGCTCTATTATGCCGATCGGCCGAGGAAATACGGGGAAGGCCACAATCGGGGAGATGCGATCATGAAGAACACGGCGCCGTTCCACGCGTGGTACGTCAACAAGATCTTCCGACGGACAGCATGGGTTCTGTTCATGATTGTGCTCGGCGTCTGGTTCGTCAACGGCGTGCTACGCAAGCACAATGACTTCCTGCTCCACTTCAAGGTGGGGATCGGCTTCATTCAGGGCAAGCCCTACCTCACGCCGGACCGCCCGCCGACGCTCCATCACTATCCGCCCGGTCGACTGCTGCTCAATGCGCCGCTCGGCGCCTTGTCGGTCCTTACCGGCGAGGCCGACGAAGCTTTGGAGATCGATCATACGTCCGGACCGATCTCGTACCGTATCACACGCGGCCTCTGCTGGGCGCTGTCGGTGGGATTGCTCCTGTTGTCGCTACGGATGTGGAGTCGCATGGCCGGGACGGTTGGCCACAAGGGGGCGACAATGGACAAACCCATCGCCTTCGCGGCCGGCGCCTTCGCCGTCGGCCTGACGCTGCCGTGGATCACGCGAGACCTCGACGACGCGGGCCTGCACCTGATTCTGGTCGCGATGCTGACCGCCGCGGCCTGGTGGACCATGAGACGGCGTTCGGTTCTCGCCGGCTTCATGCTCGCGATGGCCGCCACCTGGAAACTCACCCCCGTACTCTTCCTTCCACTGATGCTCTACAAACGCCGCTGGCGAGAGGCCGCATGGATGGCGGCGTTCATCGTGGCGTTGAACGTCGCGGCGCCAATGGTCGGATTGGGATGGACCAAGACCATCGCGGCCCACCGCATCTTTGGCGCCGAGATTCGCAAAGACATCCAAGCCCCTCGTGGGCATCCCACCGCCAACGGCATCGATCCCGCCAGGCACCAGAACCGATGCCTGAAACTGGCGATCTGCCGGTACCTGCAAACCTACCGCCCGGACGGCGCCCCCGGCAGCGAACTGTTCGTACCCCATCCCGATGACGTCGTCAAAGGCGAGCCCACGCCCCCCGACGCCCGGCCGCACTGGGCGTTCGTACAGTTCCTGGATCTGCCCGATGGCGCCGTAAACCTTATCGCCGCGGGACTGACGGCCCTGCTGGGCCTGACGCTGGCCATTCGATTCCGCCGCAAGTGGGGTCGGCGGACCGCCCCAGCCGATCTGCCCCCCGAATGGGCGGCCGCGATGATGGTGATGGCGATCGTATCTCCCTACTGTTGGGGCCAGCACCTCGTGCTGTGCGTTCCGGCGGCGCTTCTGATCATGCGTGACACGCTGACCCGGCCGCAACCACTATGGCGGAAAATCGCCCTGGGCGCAGCGGCGCTATTCGTCCTCGCGCCTCAGAAGGAACTGCTCGGCAAGACGCTGTGGACCGTCGCACACTCCTACAAGCCTCAGACGCTCGCCGTACTGCTGCTGTTGGTGCTGGTGCTTTCGATTCCACGTCATACTGACACCGTCGCCGACTGGCACTCGGTCCCCGGAACAGAGCGCTAAAATCCCTTGGGAACGGTCGGCCGGACCAGGTGCTGCAGCCAGGGCAGGCGGATGAGGCAACAGGCGACCAGGACAACCGACGTCAGCAGCCCATAGGCCATGAGGTGCTTCTGGCGGTACAAGTACTCCGGTCGCTGGGCGGGACTGTCGGGCAGGAATCCAATACGCATGTACAGGCCCATGAACCCGGCCAGGAACGGCGCGGCAAGGATCAACTCCACCTGATAGCGGACAAGGAATATGCCGGCGAAGAGGGCGAACGCCGTGGCGTAGAACACGATGCTGATCAACAGTCGTTCCTGGGTGTAGTAGGCGAAGGACGATCGATAGGCCGCGGCCGTCTCGGGGTCGCCGATGTGTCGCAGTTCGGCGAACCGCTTCACCGCCATGAAAAACGCACCGAGCATCCAATACGACAAAAGCAGCGAGGCCGGGGGGATCAGCGGACAACCAACGGCGTACCAACCCAGCAGCAGTCGGAGCGGATTGTTGACCGACTCTGACAGGACGTCCATATAGGGACATTCCTTGGATCGAATGGGGGGAGAATTGTAGACGACGCCCATCACGAACAGGGCCGACAGGGCGTAGAAATACGGTCGCCCGATCCACCACGCCGCTGCAAGCCCGCCCATCCCCAGCAGGAGCCACTGGGCGTACGCCAGCGGAAGTCGGATTCGACCGGCGGCGACGGGACGGTTGCGTTTGAGAGGATGATGGCGGTCGCTGGAGGCGTCCAGAATCTCATTGAGCGTGTAATTGGACGAACAGACCAGACAGGTCGACAGCACACCCAATGCGACCCACCCCACAGTTGCCCCGTTCAGCACCCCGAGATTCGGATCGCCGTGGCAGGCCAGCGTCCCCAACAGGACACCCGGCAACATGAAGACGTTCTTTGACCACTGCCCCGGCCGGGCGATGGAGATATGGTCGCGAATCCCCGCAAGGATCTTCGCCCGACGATCGAGCCGCACCTGTCGATTTCGGGACACGCCCAGGCCCGTCCGGAGAGTTTCCGGGCTTGAAACAGGACACGCCTCAGCTCGTAATCCCCCACCCATCCACAACTTACCTTCTGCCCCCTTGTCACGCCGCAGATTCCGACGATCGCTATGTCGTCCATGACCCATCAGCTTCACCCCATTACGACACAATTGACCCACTGGGCTGCAATGAACCCGCCCCACGCAACGTCATGATGTGCAAGTCATTATAGCACCCGCAGGCCGTGTGCGACATAAATTGGGAGGCGGCGAGAACAACGGCATTGAGCAGTTCACCAACGGATGCGTCTCCCCTCTCGTCGCGGCGGACCGGGCCTTCGATTCGGTACAGCGAGGCTGTCGCCGGCGGGGGGCTTCGTGTAGGATGGGCGTACCCGAACGTTCTGACGCCGAGAATTGACGAATAGAGCCATGATGAGTTACGACACGGCAGTTTCCCCGTCCGGCCGCCTGCGGCTGGTGTGCAGCGGGCCGCCATCGGAGCCGGATAGCCCCGCTGTCCGGCGGTTGGTCAAAGCGTTCGCCGCCGGCTCAGGGGAGGGTTTGTTCCATCTCGCCGCCGGGGGCCTGGCGGCCGGGTTGGCGCCGTCGCTGGCATTCTGGCGAGGGTTCGCCGGACACTACCTGACCGAACTGTGCCATACGCCGCGGACCGCCGAGACCGATATCGAGCCGGCCGCGCCGCTGGCGCCGGCGCGGACGGCCACTTTATTGCTCAGCGCACCGCCCATACAGGGGGCCGAGTATCTCACCGCCGAGGTGTTTTGCGGCCTGTGGCGAGCCTTGGACCAATGGGTTCGCGACCAAGTCGCCGCGACCGCCGGGGGGCTGTCGGCCTTCCTCGCCAAGCACGCCCCGCAGTGGCGTCAGGTGGGACGCGTGTGTTTCCACTTGGCCGAGAACAAGCGGGACAAGGACTACCCCTTCGCCTTCATGGCCACGTACGCCCCTGGCCTGTCCCGGGCCGGACGCGTGCAATACCAGCCGCTGAACAAAGCCATCCAGGAATACGCCGGCGCCCGCAACCGCAAGGCCCTGATCCGCCTGCTCTCGCCGGTCCAACTGGCTTCGCAGTCCAGCCCGCTGGTCAAAGAGCTCGTGGACTCCGGCGATGTATTCCATCCGCTGGCTTGGACGCCCGCCGAGGCCCACCGATTCCTCAAGGAAGTCGCCCTGTTCGAAGACTGCGGCATCGTGGTGCGGCTGCCCGACTGGTGGCGAAAGCGCCCGCGCGCCCGCGTGGCCGTCACGATCGGCCAGAACAAGCGAAACGCCCTCGGCGCCGATGCGATGCTGGACTTCGACGTCGCCTTGGCCCTTGGCGACCAGAAACTCAGCCGAGCCGAGTGGGATGAGCTGATGGCCGCCGACGAGGGACTGGTCATGCTGAGGGGGCAATGGGTGGAGGTCGACCGCGACAAGCTCGCCGACGCCCTGGACCACTGGCGGGGTGTCGCCGCCGAAGCCGGAGCCGACGGCGTGTCGTTCATCGAGGGCATGCGACTGCTGGCCGGGGCGCCGGCGGATCTCGACGGCGACAGCGACGACGACGACCAGGACCACCGGTGGGCCTTCGTCCAGCCAGGCGAGTGGTTGCGGGAGACGCTGACCGACTTGCGTGACCCGGAGAATCTCAAGCATGTCCATCCGGGCAAGGCGCTCAAGGCGACGTTGCGGCCGTATCAGCAGGCGGGGCTGAGTTGGCTGTGGCTGATGTCGAACCTGCAATTGGGCGCCTGCCTGGCCGACGACATGGGCTTAGGGAAGACGATCCAGGTGCTCTCGCTGATGCTGGCGATGAAACGAGCCGGTCGCGTGCGGGAACCCGCCCTGCTGGTTCTGCCGGCGTCGCTGCTGGCGAACTGGAAATCCGAGATGGCCCGGTTCGCTCCTGACCTGACCTCGCGTTTCGTCCATCCGGCCGAAGCCGACGCGGACGAATTGGCCGCCCTGGCCCGGAACCCGGCGGCCGAGCTCGACGGCGTGGATGCGGTGCTGACCACCTACGGCATGTTGCTGCGCCGCGATTGGCTGCTCGACGTCCAGTGGGGTATGGTCGTTCTGGACGAGGCTCAGGCGATCAAGAACCCGTCGACGCGGCAGTCTCGCGCCGTCAAGAAGATCAAGAGTCGCACGCGAATCGCCCTGACCGGCACGCCGGTGGAAAACCGCTTGGGCGACCTGTGGTCGATGTTCGACTTTCTGTGTCCCGGCCTGCTGGGCTCGGCCCGCAAGTTCAAGCAGTTCGTCAAGGCGATGGAAAGCCGCGAGACCGAGCGCTACGCGCCGCTACGCAATCTGGTGGCGCCGTACATTCTCCGCCGGCTCAAGACCGACCGCAGCGTCATCGACGACTTGCCCGACAAGACCGAAGTCCGCGCGTTTTGCGGGTTGGCCAAACCGCAAGCCGCGTTGTACGCCAAGACCGTCCGCCAGATGGCCGACCAGATGGAGGGACTGGACGGGATCCAGCGCCGCGGGCTGGTATTGTCGTACATCATGCGGTTCAAGCAGATATGCAACCATCCCAGCCAGTTGCTCGGCGACGGCGTCTACGCCCCCAGCGCCAGCGGCAAGTTCGCCCGCCTCGCTGAGATATGCCGGGAGTTGGCGTCCCGGCAGAACAAGGCGCTCATCTTCACGCAGTTCCGAGAAATCGCCGACCCGCTGCAGGCGCTTCTGTCGGATATATTCGGCCGACAGGGGCTCATTTTGCACGGGGGCACGGCGGTGGCTCGCCGAAAGACGCTGGTGGACCAGTTCCAGCAGGAAGACGGACCGCCGTTTTTCGTACTGTCCCTGAAGGCCGGCGGAACCGGCCTCAACCTGACGGCCGCTTCGCACGTGATCCACTTCGACCGCTGGTGGAACCCCGCCGTGGAGAATCAGGCCACCGACCGCGCATTCCGCATCGGACAAGAGAAGAACGTCCTGGTGCACAAGTTCGTCTGCCGCGGCACGATCGAGGAAAAGATCGACGCCATGATCGAGGAAAAGCAGCAACTGGCCCGCGACGTCCTCGAAGGCGGAGTCCAGAAGCTGCTGACCGAAATGAGCGATGAGGATCTGCTCCAACTCGTGACCCTTGACGTGGACAAGGCCATGATGTGACAATCGCATTCGCACCGAGATTCAGATAGAAGATTACTCGACATCCGTTAGGAAGCGTAATAATGAGATATAGATGGGGTCCCTACGTATCGGTAGCCAGCCGCCGCGCGACGGCCAAACGGGAGATGGTCGCACTTCGCAAGAAGGGCGTGGACATTCAGCCGATCGAGATTGACGGCCGCAAGATCGCCCGGACGTTCTGGGGCCAGGCGTGGTGCGATCATCTCGAATCGTTCAGCGATTTCGATAATCGCCTGCCGCGTGGGCGAACGTATGTCCGCAACGGCTCGGTGTGCCACCTGAAGATCGACGCCGGTCGGATCACGGCGATCGTAAGCGGGTCCGACCTGTACGAGATCGAAGTGAAAATCAAGCCGCTGGCGCAGAGCACATGGACCCGGGTGAAACGCCGCTGCGCCGGTCAGATCGGCTCGATACTGGAACTGCTCCAAGGGCGCCTCTCATCGAGCGTGATGGGCGTCGTCACCGACCGCCGCGAAGGTCTGTTCCCCGAGCCCGAGGAGATATCCCTCAAGTGTGATTGCCCCGATTGGGCGACGATGTGTAAGCATGTGGCGGCCGTCCTGTACGGCGTCGGGGCGAGGCTGGACACACAGCCCGACCTGCTGTTCTTGCTTCGCGGCGTGAACCACGAGGAGTTGATCGCCGCCGACGACGCCGTTGATGACATCACCGGCCGCGGCGGACGACGGAAACGGCTCGCCGGCAAGGACCTTACCGACGTCTTCGGCATCGACTTGGCCGACGAACCGGCGGCCAACGCCAAGGCCCCGAAGAAGACCGCACGAAAGACAAGCAAGAAGAAGGCGGCGAAGAAGACCGCTACCCGGAAGACGCCCAGAGCGACCGCCAAGAAGAAAACCGCAAAGAAGACCACTGCCCGGAAGGCGCCCAAGGCGACCGCCAAGAAGAAGGCCACAAAGAAGACCGCTGCCCGGAAGACGCCCAAGGCGACCGCCAAGAAGAAGGCCGCTGCACCCAAAACACCCAAGACGGCCGCCAAGAGAAAGGCGGCAAAGAAGGCCGCTGCACCCAA
>CBDVCA010000001.1:0-70129 GCA_965372365.1 uncultured bacterium | reverse complement strand
GGATCGATCGTGCCCCGGCGTCAATAAGGGTCGGCATGTGGTCGCGCCGAAGGGGACGAGACGCCCAAGCGAAGGCAATGGAGTTCGACTGTCGCACCATGTGGCACAACTTGACCCCCTGCACTGCAGGGGGCTAGTAACGGCGACGAAGGACGCGTCGTGACTGAGGAATGTGATATGACACGCACAACGATACCGACGATATTGGATCGATCGTGCCCCGGCGTCAATAAGGGTCGGCATGTGGTCGCGCCGAAGGGGCCGAGCCCGGCTCAGTTGCTGGGCGCCGCGGCTGACGTGCTGGCCGAGGGGCCGCCGCCGCTGCCGGAGGTGGGCGAACCGGAAGTGGTGCGACATTACACGCACTTGTCGCAGCGGAATGTATCGGTCGACGCGAACTTCTACCCGCTTGGGTCGTGCACGATGAAGTACAACCCTCGCGTCAATGAGCAGGCCGCGGCCACGCCGAACATGGCCGGCTTGCATCCGTTGGCCCCCGATCCGACAGCTCAAGGCGCACTGCGGCTGATGGGGCAATTGCAGGACTTTCTGGCCGAGATCGCCGGTTTGCCCGCCGTGTCGCTGGCGCCGGCGGCCGGGGCGCAGGGCGAATTGGCCGCGCTGAAGACGATCATGGCCTACTACCGCAGTCGCGGCGAGAATCGCACCAAGGTGCTCACGCCCGATTCGTCCCACGGAACCAACCCGGCCAGTTGCACCCTCTGCGGCCGTCAGGCGGTGGCGGTGGCCAGCAGAGCCGACGGCCGGATCGACCTGGACGATTTGGCGGCGAAGTTGGACGGCGACACCGCGGCGCTGATGATTACGAACCCCAGTACGTTGGGCCTGTTCGAGACCGACATCGCAACGGCGGCTTCGATGGTGCACGAGGCGGGCGCCCAGCTTTATCTCGACGGGGCGAACATGAACGCCATTTTGGGCGTGACCCGTCCGGGCGATTTTGGCGTCGACGCGATGCACTTCAATCTTCACAAGACGTTCAGCACCCCCCACGGCGGCGGCGGCCCCGGCGCCGGACCGATCGCGGTGGCCGCTCACCTTGATCCGTTCCTGCCGACACCGCGTGTGACGCGTGACGCGGACGCCTACCGGCTCCAATGGGACCGGCCCGATAGCATTGGGATGATTGGCAGTTTCGCCGGGCAGTTCGGCGTGTGCTTGCGTGCTTGGTGCTACATTCGCGCCAACGGCGCCGATGGGCTGCGGCGGGTCAGCGAGACGGCCGTCCTGAACGCCAACTACCTGGCCGCGGCGTTGAAGAAGGTGCTCCCGCTGCCCCATGATGAATACTGCATGCACGAGTTTGTTCTGTCGGCCGAGCGGCACGGCGCCGGCGATCACGGGCTGGCCGGCAGGATCGGTAAGCGACTTCTCGACTACGGCTTCCACGCCCCGACGGTCTATTTTCCCATGATCGTCCCGGAGGCTCTGATGATCGAGCCGACCGAGACCGAATCGCTGGCCACGCTGGACGCCTTCATCGACGCGATCGGCGGCATTATGGACGAACTGGAGGCCGATCCGGCCGCCCTCGATCACGCGCCGGTCACGTGTCCGGTCGCCCGAGTCGACGAGATTACCGCCGCGCGGAAGCCGATCCTTCGGTGGGCGCCGGCGCCGGCGTGACGCGTATCAGTCGTGCGTTTGGGCTCCGGGTCGCGTCGCCAGAACAGCCGCGGCCGCCAGCAGCCCCACGAGCCCGACGGGCAAGAACGTCAGCCCCGCCGGCATCGCATCGACGGCGATTCCCAGCAGCGGTGCGACGACGACCACGGTCATCGACTTGGCCTGCGATTCAATACTCAAGAGGGTCGCCGTCTCGGAGGGGTCGGCCCATTCGGCGAAGCGGCTCACCTGGATAGGGCGCCAGAAGTTCTGCCCGACGGCCAGTGCGACGAACGCGATGATCGCGACCGTTGCTCCTCCGGCGGGCAGCAGGGCTCCGGCGGCCAGCGCGCCGTAGCACCCGAGGTTCATCAGCCACAGCAGCCGTGCGCCGCGTTGAGGGGAACCGGCCCGTTTGACCAGCGCGTCCGCCCGTCGGGAGGCGAGGCTTCCCAGCAGGTTCAAGATGACGTAGACGATCGCGATCAGCACCGCCGTTCGTTGACGATCGCCCCAGCCGATCAGCACCGGGACCGCCAATGCGGCGGACTTGACGATCGGCTGGAGGTACACCTTGCAGACGCTGAATACGCCGCCAAAGCCCATCGACTCGACGAACAACCGGCGAAGCGGGGCGACGGTAAGACTGTGGCGCACGGAGCGGATCAGTAGCCGCACGATGGTTCCGATATCGCGGGACGCCCCCGGCGGGCCGTCGAGGTAGGCGGGGTACGTCAGGAACAGGGCGATGTTCGCGAGGTACGGGACGATACTGAACAGGAAGATCACGCTGTACCTTTGCGTGGCGAACACCAACCCCGCGGCGATTACGACGCTGACGGCGGAGCCGATTTTGGCCCACGATCGTGTGACGCCGTACACGCGGATCTTCTCGTCGGATCGGCCATGGTGGGCGAGCCAGCCGAAGATGATGGCCTTGTGCGTACCGGTGCGAAAAGCCTCGCCGATACTGAAGAAGAACATCGCCCCAAAGAGAAGCCAGAGCCGGTCGGTGAGGCCGAAGAGGACGAACGAAATGATGTAGGCCACGTGCGAGGCGATCATCGCCCGACGACGCCCGACCACGTCGGCCACGGCGCCGGTGGGGGTCTCCAGCAAGGCCATGCAGACCCCGCGAAAGCCGATCAGCAGGCCGATCATCGTGAACGTCAGGCCCTTCTCCAGGAAGGCCAGAACGATGAAGGGGTCGTAGTACTGTTGGTTCTTCAGGAACCCGTAGAGGCTGAAACGACCGATCATGGCTTCTCGTCCATCGCCTCTCCGGCGGCGTTACCGGTGATCGCCTCGACGCGGCGCATCTCGCGGCGGCTGAAGACGACGTGCTTCAGATAGACCCAATCGGCAAGTTCCTCGCCCCACGCCCCCTTGGTTCGATCGCTGAGGATCTGTTGCGTTCGCCGGCCGTTGTATTCGATCCAGAGCGGCTGACCCTTGATCTCGCCGGTCAGCGACGTTCCGTCGATCAGATTCAGTCGCCATTGCAGCCGGCGGATCGGCCGGCGACGGCCGGTGTAGACTTTCTCGTCGCGGCCCATCTCCTTCCACCGCCATTGGTTCTCGTATCCGCTGCTCACCTCGACAGCGTGGATCCCTCGGAGGATGAGCAGGGGAATATGGCGCCATCGCTTCTGCCCTTCGACCCAGATCTCCAGATCCTTGCCCCGGGTCGTGTAGATCCCCCCGGCCAGCAGGCGGCCGTCGGAGAGTTCCATGGCCCCGCTGAGGGCGTCGGGGCGAGTCGGCGGCGCCGCCGGTTTGGCCGCGGGCTTGGTCGCGGGGGCTTGGGGGGGCGGCGCCGCAACGTGTTCGGCCGCATCCGGCTTCGCTTGGTCGAGCCAATAGTCAAGGTTGTCCGCCGCGACGGCGACTGCGGCCATCGCCGATATCAGGGCGACCGACGTCGAGATCAGTACGGCAATTCGTTTCATCTATTCGCCTTTGCGGAGGATACGGGTCACTTCCCGAGCGAGGTCTTCGGTGCGGAAAGGTTTGTTGAGGAACCCGGCGGCCCCCTCGTTGAGCAGCGACTGAGCGCCGCCGTCGCCGCTGAAGCCCGAGGAGATCAGGATCGGGATTTGGGCGTCGACCTCTCGCAGGCGGGCAAAGGTCTCTGCTCCACTGAGGTTGGGCATGATCAGGTCCAGCACGACCAGATCGATGCGATCATGGTTGCGGCGGAAATACTCGACGCCGTCGACGCCGTCGGCGCACGTGTGGACCGTGTGACCGAGGCCGGTCAGCAGCCGGGCGGCGATATTGCGTACGATCTCCTCGTCGTCGATCAGCAGGATCTCGCCGGTGACGGCGCTTCCGCTGTCGTCGATGACCGATCCCTCCCACGCGGGCGTATCGGCGGCGGCGACCGGCAGCAGGATGCGGAAGGTCGAGCCGGAGCCGAGCTTGCTTTGGACGGTGATCATCCCGCGGTGGCTGTGAACGCAGCCATAGACGGCCGCCAAGCCCAGGCCGGCGCCTTTGCCCGGATCCTTGGTCGTGTAGAAGGGCTCGAAGATTCGCCGTTTGGTCTCGGCGTCCATTCCGGTTCCGGTGTCCGAAACGACGATCTCGACGTACTCGCCCGGCTTCACCTGGTGCGAGTTATCGCGGCAGAACTGCTCGCTGAGCGTTTGGTTGGTCGTGAGGATGGTCAGTACGCCCCCTTCGGCCATGGCGTCGCGTGCGTTGAGGCACAGATTCAGCAGTGCGCTCTGCACCTGGACGGGGTCGCCGTCGATGATCGAATGGGCGGCCCCCGGCGTCTGGACGATCCGTATCCTCCGGTCGATGCTGTGAGTCAGCAGGGCGCCGACATCGGCAATCGCCTCGTGAACGTCCACGCGAATGCTCTGGAGGTTGCCCTTGCGGGAGAACGCCAGCAGTTGGCGCGTCAGTTCGGCGGCCCGGGTCGACGCCTTGACGATCTCTTCGGCGTACGCGGCGTCCTCGGAGTCGTCGGGGAGCGTCATCGTCAGCAATTCAGCGTTGCCCATAATGGCCGTCAGGAGGTTATTGAAATCGTGCGCCACGCCTCCGGCGAGTTGACCGATGGCCTCCATCTTCATCGCCTGCCTCAACTGCTCTTCCAGGTGATCGCGTTCGGTCTCGGCCCCCTTGCGCTGACGGATGATTCGGTTCACCGTGGCGGCAAGCGTATCCAACTCGATGAAGCCCAGGTGTTCGGCCGACATCTCGCTCGATTCGGCCGCGGCCTTCTCGAACGACAAAGAGAATTCATCGAACGCCGCCGCGGTCCGGCGGGCCGTCCGCCTGGCGATCAGCAGCGCCGTCACCAGCACACAGGCCAGGACGCCGCCGATGGTCGTCATGCTTATGGCCATCTTGCCGATCATCTCGGCTTCCACGGCCGCGACAGACGCTTCAATGTCGTCGACGTACACACCGGCGCCGACATACCATCGCCAGTCGTTGACGCCGGCGGCGTAGCTGATCTTGGGCGCCGGGCGCCGGCCTTCCAATTTCGGCATCACGTATTCGACGAATCCGCCGCCGGCCTTGGCTTGCTCGATCAGTTCGGCGACGACCTTCACGCCGTTGGGATCGGTGACGTCGATCATATTTCTACCGACCGCGGGCGCCGTCAGGCTCACCCCGTCCCACCGGCCGGCGAATACGTAGCCGTCGTCGCAGAAGGTGATCCTGCCCAGCCATTCAATGGTTTCGGCTTTGGCTCCGGCTTCGGCGTCGTCCAGATACGCCCCGGTTCCCAGGTACCAGTTGAACGGTTTGAAATGCTTGATGAACGCCAGCTTGCGGAAGTCATTTCCTTCGGCGCCTGGCCTGGTCCACGTATAGGAGTAGTAACCCTCGTCTTGGTCCCGGGCGATCCTGATCAGGTCGGAAACGACGCGTCGGCCCTCCGTGTCGACCATGTTCAGGATCGACTTGCCTTCGGCTTCGGGACGAGCCGCGAACAAGAACGCCACACCCTCAAGTGACGTGGCGAAGATGGATCCTCGGCCTTCGTCGAAGCGGATCGGGCGTAACGCTTCGGCCACCAGGCGCTTAGTCTCGTCCAGAGTGTGGGTGTCCTTGTACCTCGCGTACAGGTTCGTGGCGATGGCGTGCGCCTCATGGACGCGATCGGCGATCATCGTCCGGGTGCGCAGTTCCGTTTGCGACTGCTTGTATTCGATGAATTGCACCGCCAGGTCGACCATGTCCTTCAGGCGGGCCTTCCGAACTTCGGTCAACTCCCGACGGGTCGTTTGGATTTGTTTGTGGAAGTGGATGTACTCACTGGAGATCCATAGAGCGCCCAGCAAGCCGATGGCCGCGGCGGTCACCACGGTCATGGTTCGCATTACAAATCGAGGTATGTTGTGTTTGGGAGTCATGGCTGTCACGGACCCCACGCAGGCGGAACCGTCTCCAAGACACGAACAGATGAGTGTCGCACATCAACGAGCCCGTCGCGCGTCTTCGGCCCGACGCCAGGATCCCCGCATGGGCCAAAGCGATCCCAGGCCACTATCTGGCCCCGATAATACCATGCGCCCACGGGTACATTCCACTGTCAATTTCGTGACGAATGGGGCGATCTCGCCATCGAGCGCGCGTTCGGCTCCCCGGGCCGAGCCCTTGTGGGTTTCGCGACTCGGCCGGTTGGCGTAGAATCGGGCCATGCGAATCCTACTCACAAACGACGACGGCATCCTGGCGCCCGGCTTGATCGCTCTCGCACATGCGGCCCAGCGGCTCGGCGAGGTGTTCGTGGTCGCACCGGCGGCGCCGCAGTCGGCGACCGGTCATGGCATCACGCTGCATGATACGCTCGCCGTCGAGCGGGTCCAAAGGGACGGGGCGTTCTGGGGATTCAGCGTCGACGGCCGCCCCGCCGACTGCGTGAAACTGGCCCGGCGTGAATTGGTTGGTGAGGTCGATCTGGTGCTCAGCGGGATCAACCCCGGCGCGAACGTGGGGATCAATGTTCTCTACAGCGGCACCGTGGCGGCCGCGGCCGAGGGGGCGATCCTGGGCGCCCGGGCGGTGGCGTTCAGCCAGGAACTGGCCGACGTCGAACCCGATTTCGACCTCGCCGCCGGCTATTGCCTGGCGGTGCTCGATACGCTGCTGGCCGGCGACCTGGCCCCGGGTCGACTGGTCAGCGTGAACCTGCCCTGTCAGGACAACGGCCCGCCTCGGGGCGTGCGTGTGGATCGGCAATCCGTGGCGGGTATTTGGGAGACCTATGCCGCGTCGACCGACGATCGCGGCCGCGCGTGCTACATGTTGACCGACGAGTACGGTTTTCACGACCCGCCCGCCAATACCGACGTGGCGGCCCTTGGCCAGGGGTATGTGAGCGTTACGCCCCTGCATGTGGACCTGACCGATTCGGACCGGATGGAGGGGCTGAAATCGCTGCGATTCGACCTGAGGGGGCCATGCTGATGCAAACAGATGCCCGCGATCATGGGGCGCCAAGCCTCCGGAGCCTCCTGACGATGAGTCTGTCTGTAGCCATGGCCCTGTGCGGATGCCGGCGCGTGGAGCCGCCGCCCTGCTCGTCGGGCTTCTGAGGGAGGCGTCTTTCAGGGGAAATCTGCACTTCGGGGGTGTCGGCAATCCCTGGGCCCATCCTCTATATGCAGTGGCTCCCCGAGCACCATCGGCGCCTGATGGGGGCTTTGTTGGCTTCTGACCCCGCGGCCGAAAAATCTTTAGCCCGATTTTCCACTTTCTTGGATTTTTCATTTGAGCTATCCCTATAAATGGGGTAATTTCCCTGTCAATCCCAGTCAGTGGTTGATGAGGCACTTCGATGGCATTGTTCGTTGGCGAATTCGATCAGGCAATTGACGACAAGCGTCGTCTGGCTGTTCCCGCGGCATTGCGGGATCAGATCGACCCGTCTACTGACGGTGAGGGCTTCTTTTTGATTCTCGGGTCGGATCGCCACCTGTGGCTGTATCCGGACCGGTATTACCGAGAACTGACGGCGTCACTGAAGCGGACGCCGTTCCCGACTCGAAGCGGCCGCAAGATGGGGTTGTTCTTCGCCATGGCCCGGTATCTCAAGTGCGACAAGCAGGGCCGGGTCGTGCTGCCGGAGAAGTCGGTCGAGCGTGCGGCGATGGCTGCGTCGGTGACCTTGGTCGGTCACGACGACCATATCGAGATATGGCCCCGGGGCGATTGGGAGGCGTTTATCGCCGAGCATTTGCCGATGTACGACGAGGCTCTGTTGGAAATGGGTGAAGCGTTGGCGCGGGATGGATCCCCGCCGGCGCCGTAGCGGCCCGAGGCGGGAGCATTCGGGTCAGGCAGTGGATACCGGCGGTTGAACCGCCCGGAGTGAAAGGATTCCGTCATGCTCATTCTTCAGTCAGCCCAGCGTAAGCCCGTGACTAGGCAAGGAAGCCGCGGCTCGATGCTTACCGAACTGCAAGCCGACCCGACGGCCCCCGGGGTTCCCACCGGAACTTCCCGGCGGCGCCTGCTGAATCTGGCCGAGCGGTTGGCGCGCGTTCAAGCGCTGGGGGATGAGTATGCCCGGGTGTGTTTTTCTCCTGAGCTTGAGGCCAGGGTCAGGTCGTTGACGGTCTAGGACGCTGTTCCATGGATCCTGCCCGGGACAGCGTACGCGCGTCATGACTCGGCACGGAGGCCGGGTCGGGGGCGCACGTTCTGAGTATGGGCGCTGATTAATTACAAGGCGGTGGATTCGTTTCATGTCCGAACCTCTTTCGCATACGCCGGTCATGCTGGGTCAGGTGGTTGAGTTGCTCCGGCCGGCCGCGGCGCGATGGATTGTGGATTGCACGGTCGGGTTGGCGGGACACGCGGCGGCGTTGCTGGCCGCCGCCGGCGCCGAGACGACCCTGATCGGGATCGATCAAGATGAGGGCAATCTTCGGCTGGCCAAGAACCGCCTGGACGCATTAGCCGAACGTTCCCAGGTGGGGGTGCGGATGTTCCACTCGGGTTTTGCCCGGGCGCCGGAGGTGCTCAGGGAGGTGGGGGTAGAGCGTGTGGACGCCGTGCTGGCCGATCTGGGTGTGGCGTCCACGCATCTGGATGACCCGCGGCGGGGGTTCAGTTTCGCCGGCGACGGCCCGCTTGACATGCGGATGGACGTCGACAGCGATCGGCCGACCGCGGCCGAGTTGGTCAACAGGCTCGACGAGCAGCAGTTAGCGGACCTGCTGTATCGCAACGCCGATGAGCATCGCAGTCGACGCATCGCCAGGGCCATTGTGAACGCACGCAAGATCAGATCGATCGAGCGAACCGGGGAGCTGGCCGACATCGTCAAGCGAGCCGTCGGCGGTCGGGGGAAGAGCCGGATTCACCCGGCCACCAAGACGTTCCAGGCGCTTCGTATCGCCGTCAACGACGAGATGGGCGAGTTGGACGCTCTGTTGGGGTATCTACCTGATATTCTCGTCCCCGGCGGTCGGGCGGTCATCATCAGCTTCCACTCCCTGGAGGATCGTCGCGTCAAACATGCATTTTCTTCCATGAAATCCGCCCAATTGGCAAAAATCATTACGCCCAAACCTATGGTTCCTGACGATGAGGAATTACAGAGCAATCCGCGCAGTCGCAGCGCCAAGCTGCGATGCGTCGAGCGTCTGTAGTCCGACGGCGTCGGGGCCGGTTCGGCCGGGCGCAGTTCGTGGTCTTCACCGATGGAGCTGTTCCGATGACACGGGAGTCGAAAATCGCCCTGCTGGTAGGCTTGGGCTTCATAATCTGCTTTGGCGTTATTCTTTCAGAGGCCAGGACCGACAAGATCGCCCAGGCCCCCGGCGCCGTTGTGCTGCCGGTCGATCCCGGCGCCGCCGAGCAGGTGGTTCGCCTGGAGGCGATGACGGTCGTGCTGCCGCGATGGCGCAGCCCCGATCCGTCCGAGGTCGCCGATCCGCGAGCCCCGGCGCCAGTGGCGGTGATCGCTCCGGCTCCAGCGCGGCCGACCCCCGCCCCCCAGCCGATCATGGGGATGTATACCGTTGTCGAGGGCGATCGGCTCAGCAAGATCGCCGTGAAGGTGTACGGGCCGGGTTGCGCCGGCGAGTACCAGCGTATCTTCGAGGCCAACCGCGACGTATTGAGAAATCCCAACCAGGTCAGACCCGGCCAGAAGCTGCGAATCCCCGCCCTGGTCAGCGTCGCGGCCGACTCGCACGCCGGGCAGGTCCGCGTGATGGATGGCCCGCAGGTGCGACAGTATCTGTCTGAACTCGAACGCAGTCAGCAGGCCGCCAGGCGTCCGAGGGCGACCTATACCGTTCAACCGAACGACACGCTGACGGCGATCGCCCGAAAGACGATTGGCTCGAGCAGTCACCGGGCGGTGACGGCGCTGTATCAGCTCAATCGCGACACCATCGCCAATCCGGACCAACTTCGGGTCGGCGCCGTACTGGTCCTACCCGAGTAACCGACGTCAACGAGCGGGCGGCGACGCCCCAACGAGGATCTTCTGCATGCGTATCGCTTTCGCCATCGTGGGACTGACGGCCGTCGCCTTGGGGCTGGTCGCCTGCCGCCACGAGGAGATCGCCGCCCAGCACCAGATCCATCGTCTCCAAAGCCGGCTGCTCTCCCAACGATCGACCCTGTGGGATCTCGACGTTCGGCTCGGCGACTTGACCGCCATCGACGCGGTTGCCGCACGCGCCCAGGACCTCGGCCTTCGCATGCTGCGACCCGATCTACAGCCCGTCGGCCCCGCCGAGGAGGTCCTGGCCGATCGAAGCGTCCCCATCGCGACCGGCGCGACGGCCATGGACTTGAGGAGGTAGACGATCCGTGGCTGCCGAACGATCCGCCCTGACGCATCATCTGGTGTTCGCCGTCCTGTGTCTGTCGCTGATCGCCTTAGGCGGCCGTCTGTTCGCCTTCCAGCAGACCCATCATGACGCCATGGTCCGCCGGGCGGCCATCCAGCAGCGGATGACGGTGAAGATCCCCGCCCGTCGCGGCAACATCTACGGCCGCAGCTACCGCCGATATGAGTTGCTGGCCGCCAGTCATCAATCGCCCGGTTGCTTCGCCGATCCGATGATTATCGGCGCAGAGGATTTTCGAGAGGTATCCGACGCCCTCGCGGCGGCCTTGGGGCTGGAGGCCGACACCATCCACCAGCGCCTCGTGACTCGCCGCTCCAGGCGGTTCGTGTGGGTCAAGCGTGATCTGACCGACGCCGAAGTTCAACGTATACGCGACTTGGACCTGACCGGCGTCGGCATTCAGCGCCAATGGCGGAGACGCTACCCCAACGGGTCGCTGGCCGCTCACGTGGTGGGGTTCGCCGGGGTCGACGGCGCGGGCCTGGAGGGCGTCGAGAAGGCCGCCGAGCAGTATCTCGCCGGGGTCGACGGGGCCAACGAAATGCTCACCGACGCCGCCCGTCGGCCGATCTGGAACAAACCCGAAGCGTACACGGCCCCCGTCGATGGCGATCATCTGTATTTGACCATCGACGTGGTCATCCAGCGACGCCTCGAAGAGGCCTTGGCCGAAGCGGTTACGAAGTTCGCCGCCGAGTCGGCCCTGGGGGTGGTGGTTGATCCGAGTTCCGGTGAGATTCTCGCCATGGCCAACGTGCCGACGTACGATCTCAACGCGTTCGGTCGCAGCGAAAGCGACCATCGCCGCAACCGGGCGGTGGCCGATATGTACGAACCGGGCAGCATCTTCAAGCCGTTCATCGCCTCGGTCGCTCTGGCTGACGGCGTCGTGAACTGGGGCGAGGAGATCTTCTGCTACAATGGCGCTTACCGCTGCCGTCGCGGGCGGACGCTGCACGACGCGCATCCCTACGGCAAACTGTCGATCGAAGCGGTCGTCTACAAGAGCTCCAATATCGGCATGGCCCGGATTGGCGAACGGCTGGGGAACCGGCGGCTCTACGAGGCCGTCAAGGCCTTCGGATTCGGTCGGCGGACGGGCATAGAGCTCACCGGCGAAGTGACCGGGCAGATCAATCCCCTGCGGACGTGGCGGCGCGACTCGACGTGGTCGGTGCCGATGGGGCAGGAGGTGGCCGTCACTGGACTGCAGGTGACGATGGCCTTCGCGGCGTTGGCGAACGAGGGACTGCTGCTGCAACCGAAGCTTATCCGCAAGATCGTCAGCCCCGATGGGTCGGTGGTTCTCGATAACGACGAGCCGACCGTCGTCGGGCGCGTGCTTGGCCCGGAACTGTGCCGAAGGTTCATCACCGACGTTCTAGGCCGCGTGCCGACCGACGGGACGGGGAGAAATCACGCCCGTCTCGACGGCTGGAGCAGTTTCGGCAAGACCGGCACCGCCCAGATCGCCCCGTATTCGGCTGGCCAGTTTACCGCCAGCTACATCGCCGGCGCCCCGCTGGCCAAGCCGCGTCTGGTGTGCCTTGTGAGCGTTCGCAAGCCCGACAGGTCCATTGGCCACTACGGCGGGACCGTCGCAGGGCCGGTTGTTAAGGACGTGTTGGAGCAGGCGTTAGCGTATTTGAACGTACCGAAGGACGACGAGCGATAGGACTGCCGGATCACCGGTGAACCATAAGGGTAGACGCCATGTTCCCACGCAAGCGGTCGAGTACCCTTGGAGTTCCATGCGGCCTGATTCTTAGCCCGGATATTTCACACAGCGTTGGCGATGGGAGTCGCGAGGTCATTTGGGCATATGGAGTTGGGTTTGCTTGCATAGCCGCCCGCTCGGCACGAACAACCCCCTTTCCCCCGCTGTCAGAATCGAATTGTCCGGAGGTTATGTAGAGGGTTCCGGCAAGCCCAGGTCGCGCCCGCCGGCGGTGAATCTCCGTTCCTGGAGATTGTGCAGGACCGTGTGGAATAGGGCCTGCAACGGATAGCCGCCGGCCAAGTGGATCGCGATACGGCGAACCGACCGCACGATGCGGCCCCCGATCTTCAGCAGTTTCAGACGGATCGTGGTCGCCTGCGCCGTAGCCAGTTCCGTGCCGGCCAATCGGCACAGAGTCGGTGGGTTCGACAGAGGATCGTGCTCGGTCTGTCCGACCTTGAGCCGCCGGTCGGTGATGGCCTGCATGAGCGTATCGTTCCGCAACGTCTGGTGGTCGTTGAGGTCTTCGTATCCGGCGTTGATAGCGAAAATCCGCTGGGCCAGGATCGTTCGCTGGTCGTGCTCGATGAGCCACGGGCAACGGGGGTCGTCGATAGCGCTATCGATCGCGTCGATCAGGCCGATCCTCCGGTCCACCTCGCGGATCAGCGGCAAACCCCCATCGGTGGTGATGTCGTCACCGTTGAAATCCGCCACGATCTTCTTCCGAAGAAGACTTGAAAACAGCAGGGGCTTTTGGTGACGCTCTGTCATCGTTGACGGCCTTTCTGCGTGGGTGGAGATCTTGCTAACTCTTGTTATACCAAACAGTAAGGCCGTCGCGATATAGGGGAACCACCACGCTGTGTGAAATATCCGGGCTAAACGCCTTCGCCCTTTCAGGGCGTTCTGAGGCCGTTGGCGGGAAAGGGGTCAGGAGCGAATGGCATGAAGATAGGCTGTAACCCTTGCAGCCACAAACGTGTGCTTGACACGCGACAGGGGCGGCAGGCCGTTCGGCCGATCCGGTCTGTCCCCCCTGGTTTGGTTGCGACCGGCCGCCGCGGGTCGTGGCGAGATCAGTCGCCTTCGCCGAACTTCTCGCTGGTGAAGACGCGGACTTCGGTGGCGGGGTCTTGCCAGGCGGTGGGTGCGAGGCCGGCTTTTCCGGCGCAGCATTGGGTGAGGAACTGCTCGGCGTCCCAGCCCTGGTCGGTGGCGACTTCGGGGAGGAAGCAGCCGCCGCGATGGCCTTGGGTGATGTAGATTCCGTGTACGCCGACGGTTAGCGAGAGCGGGTCGTCGATGGGCTCTAAGGGGCTCAGGACCGAGACCTCCACGTGGATCTGCGGCAACTCATGTGCGGTAATAGGGTTGTGGGTGAATCGCGGATCCCGGGATGCGTGGATCGCCATTTGGGGGATCATGGCGACCAGGGGGCCTTGGGGGCTGAAGGTTCCGATGCAGCCGCGAAGGCGGCCGGCGTTGGTGAGCGTGACGAAGCAGCCGCGTTGGGCGGTGAGGATCTCCGACGGCGGGGGGGCTTGGGGCGGCGGATCGCCGGTGACGGCGTGGGTCACCGATGAGCGGGCGAGCGTCAGCAGGGTTTGGCGGTCTTGGGTTGAGATGGGCATGGTCGGTCTCCTGTGCGATGCGTTCCATCATACAACTCGGTCGTCGTCGGTGGAAGAGGTACGATCGGCGAAGGGGGATAGATCACCGGCCAGCGACGTTGGTCGTTCAATTGGCAATCGACAATCATCGCCCCCTTGACCCAAGGGTCGTGTTCGGCTAACGTTGTCGCCCCGACGCTGCGGCGGAGTTTGGGTGCAGGGGTCGGGGCGAAACGGCCGATTCGAAGGATCGGGCGGGGGACGGTCGCCAGCGTAGCTCAACGGTAGAGCACCGCTTTTGTAAAGCGGAGGTTACGGGTTCGAATCCCATCGCTGGCTTGACGCGGCGTGTGGAATATCGGCATTGAACGCGGTTTCTGCAAAAAAACGACGTGTAGCCGGTTGACACGCCGCATGGATCATGCTTTATTGCTACGCTCGCTTGCAGGCGAGACGTTCGTGGGAGTGTGCCCGAGTGGCCAAAGGGATCAGACTGTAAATCTGACGGCGTACGCCTTCGGTGGTTCGAATCCACCCGCTCCCAGTAAGGTCGCGGCGTTGCCGCGGCTTGCCGTGCGACGAGATGGCCGACCGGTCCGTATGTCGGGTCTGTGGCAGAGGCTGGCCGCGGCTGAGAGGCGGGTTTGGCGTTGCTTGCGGGCGTAGCTCAATTGGTAGAGTACTAGCCTTCCAAGCTAGTTGTTGCCGGTTCGACCCCGGTCGCCCGCTGTTCGGATCGATCCGCGGCCCCTTTGGCAACTTGCGGCCCCTTTCGGTAGCGTGCAGTCGTTTGCCGGTAGCGTGCAGTCGTTTGTCGGTAGCGTGCAGTCGTTTGTCGGTAGCGTTCAGCTGTTTTTCGGCGGCGTTCAGTCGTTTGTCGGCGGATTGCGGCCCTGCGTGTTTGGCCCGTGGTCCCTTGCCTGGAGGCATTTTGTGCGTCGGGCGCATAATTTTTCATTTGACAGTCGCTTTCGTTGAGGCATAATGCCCCGTTCACCCTAGGGTCGCTAGGGGCGGTGTACCCTCGGGGATGCGCGGCGTGTGCTGCCGTAGCTCAGTGGTAGAGCGCGTCCTTGGTAAGGACGAGGTCGTGGGTTCAAGCCCCACCGGCAGCTCGTGGGCGGAGAACCCGCTCGATAGTGTTTGTGACGCACGGGTTTGCACCCGGCCGTCGGCGCTGCCGGCGGAAGAGTCGGTAAGGTCGTTTGGACGAAGGTCGTTTGGACGAAGGTCGTTTGGACTGAAATGAAACGGTTAGGATAACTGTCGTCTTGACCCACGAATAGCGGCGTTTCTACAGGAGCAACAAAATGGCCAAGGAGGTCTTTGAACGAACGAAGCCTCACGTTAACGTCGGCACGATCGGTCACGTGGATCACGGCAAGACCACACTGACCGCTGCCATTACAATGGTGCAGGCCGCCAAGGGTTTGGCCAAAGGCGTGTCGTACGATCAAGTCGCCAAGGCCTCCGAAAGCCAGGGTCGTCGCGATGCGACCAAGATCCTTACGATTGCGACCAGTCACCAGGAATACGAGTCGGAGAAGCGGCACTACGCTCATGTAGATTGCCCCGGTCACGCCGATTACGTCAAGAACATGATCACCGGCGCCGCCCAGATGGACGGGGCGATCCTGGTGGTGTCGGCCGCCGACGGCCCGATGCCCCAGACGCGCGAGCACGTGCTGCTCAGCCGCCAGGTGAACGTGCCGGCCCTGGTCGTCTTCCTCAACAAGGTCGACCTGGTCGACGACGAGGAACTGCTAGAGCTGGTCGAGCTGGAAGTTCGCGAACTGCTCAGCAAGTACGATTTCGACGGCGACAACTGCCCCGTCATCAAGGGCGCCGCGTCGATCGCGATGAACAACCCCGAGGATCCCGAAGCCATCGCCTGCATCAACGAGTTGATGGAAGCGTTGGATTCGTACGTTCCCGAGCCCGAGCGTGAGATCGACAAGCCCTTCCTGATGCCGATCGAAGACGTCTTCAGCATCAAGGGTCGCGGCACCGTGGGCACCGGCCGTATCGAACGCGGTGTCGTCAAGGTGGGCGAGACGGTCGAGATCGTCGGTCTGGGCGAAACTCGCAAGACGACGGTGACCGGCGTCGAGATGTTCAACAAGCTGCTCGACCAGGGCCAGGCCGGCGACAACGTCGGTTGCCTGCTCCGCGGCGTCGAGAAGTCCGATCTGGAACGCGGGCAGGTGTTGGCGGCCCCCGGTTCGATCACCCCCCACACGAAGTTCGAGGCCGAGGTCTACGTGCTGACCAAGGAAGAGGGCGGTCGTCACAGCCCGTTCTTCAGCGGCTATCGTCCGCAGTTCTACTTCCGCACGACCGACGTGACCGGAACCATCAACCTGCTCGGCGGCGCCGAAATGTGCATGCCCGGCGACAATATCACCATCATGGTTGAACTGCTCAATACCGAGATCGCCATGGAAGACGGTCTTCGTTTCGCCATTCGCGAAGGCGGCCGCACCGTCGGCGCCGGCGTCGTGACCAAGATCCTGGAGTAACATCATGGCCAAAGGTTCGCCACGGGAATACGTGTGGCTACAGTGCACCGACTGTGGGGATCTGAACTACCGTGTTCAGGTCCGCACTCAGGGCGGCGGCGGCAAGCTGGAAATCAAGAAGTTCTGCCCGCGCACCCGTAAGCACACGGTGCACAAGACCAAGAAGAAGTAGACAACCCGATAGCGGGCGGCTCCTCCCCCCCGGATGAGCCGTCCGGAGCAGGATATCGACCTGCCGCCCAGTGGCGCGCCTCCGCACGGCGGGGCCGCGCCGCACGGCGGGTCGGATACGGCAGTAGCTCAATTGGCAGAGCAGCGGTTTCCAAAACCGCAGGTTGGGGGTTCAAGTCCTCCCTGCCGTGGTGATGGACGCCGCAAAGTTGTGAGGACGTGGCCGTAACGTGGTGAGCTGCAGTCGACTGGATTGACCCCAGGGGCCTGGCGTTGGCGATGCACGCCGGCGGCGGGTGGCCCGATGGCGATAGGCGGTTGTAACTATGTTTGAAATCTATAAGAAAAACCAAGGCAAACACACTCGCGTCGGCACATTTGTCGGCGGGATGATCCTCGGCGTTATTGGCGGGCACTGGCTCAGTGAGCGGCTCGAAAGTTTCAGCCCTTGGGTCCAATACCTCGTTCCGTTCGGCGTGGTGATGGTGATTGCCTACGTGATGTTCGTTTTCGTCAACCGGGCGAAGATGGCCGATTTCCTGATCGCCACCGAAGGCGAGATGAAGAAGGTCGCCTGGAGCAGCCGCAAGGAAGTGATCGGCTCGACCAAAGTGGTGGTGTTCGCCACGTTCCTGTTGGCGGCTCTGTTGTTCATTGTGGATACCGTCTTCCAGGGCTTCTTCAAGTGGATCGGTGTTCTGCACCAACTAGGATAGTCGAACGATGAGCAAACAGTGGTACGTCTTGCGTGTGGCCTCCAACAAGGAGGCGAAGGTCAGGGACGCCCTGATTCGCAAGGTCAAGATCGAAGGTCTCCAAGAGAACATCGGCCGAATTATCGTTCCGACCGAGCGCCGGCCCAAGCCGCAGCGCAAGCCGGGCGATAAGAAATACGTCGAGCGGAAAATGTACCCCGGGTACGTGTTCGTGGAGATGGATCTTGCCGAGGATGGGTCGATTGGCGAAGAGGCTTGGTTCCTGATTAAGGAAACCATGGGCGTTGGCGATTTCATCGGTTCGGCGGGCAAGCCGACCCCGATGGCGCCGGCGGACGTGGACAAGATGCTCATGCAGATCGACCGTCCCGAAGAAGCGGCGGCGTTGAAGGTCGAGTTCGACAAGGGCGACGCGGTGAAGATCAAGGAAGGCGCCTTCGAGAACTTCGACGGCACGGTCGATGAAGTTCTGGCCGACAAGGGATTGGTTCGCGTGATCGTGACGATTTTTGGCCGGGCGACCCCGGTCGAGTTGGAGTACTGGCAGATCGAAAAGGCGTAGGCTTCTTTGCCTGGCGTTTTGGTCTGAAGTGGACTAGTGCGGCTCGAAATGGCGTGGCGTTTTGAAGGTCGGGGGGGACTGCCTTGCGAGGCCCGAACGACCCAAACCGAAAGATAGTGAATCATGGCGAAAGAAGTCAAAGCAGTCATCAAGCTCCAGGCGCCCGGCGGACAGGCGACACCCGCTCCCCCGATCGGGCCGGCTCTGGGCCAGCACAATGTGAATATCGGTCAGTTCGTCTCCCAGTTTAACGAGCGAACGCGTGAGGCCAACGGGATGACCATCCCGGTGGTTATCTCCGTGTACGCCGACAAGACCTTCACTTTCGAGTGCAAGAGCCCGCCGGCTGCGGTTCTGCTGAAGGAAGCCGCCGGCGTCGCCAAAGGTTCCGGCGTGCCGAACATGGAGAAGGTCGGTTCGGTGACGATGGACCAGGTCCGCAAGATCGCCGAGACGAAGATGGGCGACCTGAATGCGTTCGACCTCGACGCGGCGTGCCTGCAGGTGATGGGCACGGCCCGCAGTATGGGCATCGAAATCGCGCAGTAAAGCTACACCCGGTATCGGCCGCGGCCTGTCAACGGCGCGGTCGGCGTTGGGTTGGCGTCGGGCGCCGACGCCTACTAGAGAAGCATGTGGATCTGACCACGGATCCCGGATTGCAGTGGAAGCCGTCGGGCGACGGCGAAAGGAGCTGAAAAATGCCCACATCACATGGTAAGCGTTACCGCCGCGACATCGAAAAGGTGCCGGCCGAGCCGGTGAGCGTTGCAGATGCGGTCGCGTGTATTCAGGGGTTCGCCAAGACCAAGTTCGACCAGACCGTCGAATTGGTGCTGCATCTTGGCATCGATCCCAAACAGGCCGACCAGGCCATCCGCGGCGCCATTTCGCTGCCCCACGGCGTCGGCGCCACCAAACGCGTGATCGCGTTCTGCGAAGGCCCTGACGCCGAGGCCGCGATCGAGGCCGGCGCCATCGAGGCCGGCGGCGCCGATCTGATCAAGAAGGTTCAGGGCGGATGGCTTGATTTCGACGTGGCGATCGCGGTCCCGCAGATGATGCGGAACGTCAGTCGCCTCGGTCGGGTTCTGGGTCCCCAGGGCAAGATGCCCAGCCCCAAGAGCGGCACCGTGACCCCCGACGTCGCCAAGGCCGTTACCGAGTACAGCGCCGGCAAGTTGGAGTTTCGCAACGACTCCGGCGGCAACCTGGCGGTGGCGGTCGGCAAGGTCAGCTTCGACGCTGTCAAGTTGATCGAGAACGCCGAGTTCTTCATCGACTACGTCCAGCGGATCAAGCCCACGACGACCAAGGGTACTTATTTCAAGAAAGCCTGCCTGACCGCGACGATGAGCCCCGCGGTGCTGGTGGACGTAAGATAGGCGGTGCGGCATGAGCAAACCGATTAAGAACCTGATTCGCAAGGAGTTGGCCCGGCAGCTGGAGGGCGTCAGCGAAGTGGCCGTGGTCAGCGTGATGGGCGTTGACGGCAACACCAACAACAGCCTTCGCGGCGAGTTGGCCGAGAAGGGCATTCGCGTCATGGTCGTCAAGAACGCCATGGCCCGCAAGGCGTTTGAGGATATCGGCATCGCCGAAGCCGGCGCGTTGCTCGAGGGTCCGTGCGCTTTGGCCTATGGCGGTGAGAGTGTCGTGGACGTCGTTCGCGAGTTGGTTGATCGCGCCAAGACGATCCCCGGCCTCGAAGTCAAGGGCGCCCTGATGGAGGGTGAGCTGTTCGGTTCCGATCGAATCGAGGAGTTGAGCAAGTACCCCACACGGAGCGAAGCCCTTGGCCGCGTTAGCAGCATCGCCTTGGCTCCCGGCGCCACGTTGGTCGGCGCCGTGCTGGGCCCGGGCAGCGTTATTGCCGGGCTGCTGAAGGCGATCGAAGAGAAACAAGAGGACGGCGAGGAGTAGTCGCCGTCGTCTAACCGTATATGAGACAAATGGTTTCGGCTGCGGATTGGCCCGTAAGGGTTAAATGAAGCCAAAGGGGCTTCACCTATCAGGCCGGGAAGTACGTATAGACAAGACGGAGTGTTAGAAATGTCCGAAGAAGCTGCCGCAGAAACCACCGAAGCCGTTGAGACCAAGGAATTCGCCCCCGAGATCAAGGCTCTTGGCGATCAGCTCGCCGAGCTGACCCTCAAGCAGGCTGTCGACCTTGCTGATTACATGAAGGATGCTTACGGCATTGAGCCGGCCGCCGGCGGCGGTGTGATGATGGCCGCGGCTCCGGCCGGCGAAGCCGAAGCCGAAGAGCAGACCAGCTTCGACGTCATCCTCAAGGAAGTCGGCGACAAGAAGATCCAGGTCATCAAGGCCGTGCGTGCTCTGACGAACCTGGGCCTCAAGGAAGCCAAGGAAGTGGTCGACGGCTGCCCCAATGCGGTCAAGGAAGGCGTCACCAAGGACGAGGCCGACGAGGCCCGCTCCCAACTGGAAGAAGCTGGCGCAACCGTTGAGGTGAAGTAGTTGCCTCGGGTCGCCGGGTTGCTACAATTTGATGATGGAACGTGAGAGAGTGCAGGGGTTACCTGCTGAAGTTCGCCGGGTAGAAGGCGAATAGGCGGGTAATCCTCATGCGCATTTTGATGCGAACCGTTCGCCTCTGAGAGTTCGGGACACCTGCGTTTGTGTATCACTGGTGGAGATCCGTAACTCTCTACTCATAGCTCGCGACGGCTCCGGTCGTCAGTGTTGGAATTAGCTGAGGGTGTGACAATATGCTTCACATGGATAAGGTCAGGGATTACTCCAAGATTGGCGATGCGTTGCCCATTCCCAATCTGATTGACATTCAGACCAAGAGCTACAAGCGGTTCCTGCAGGAGGATCTTCCTGTGGGCGATCGCAAGCGCATCGGTCTGGAGGGTCTGCTGCAAGAGATCTTCCCGATCCTCAGCTACGACGAGTCGATGGCGTTGGAATACGTCAGCTACGAACTCGGCGAGGCCCGATACACCCCCGACGAGTGCCGCCAGTTGCGGCTGACGTTCGGGTTGCCGTTCCGGATCACCTGCCGGCTTCGCATGAAAGATCGCGAGGATATCCTCGAAGAATCGATCTACCTCGGCGAAATGCCCATCATGATCGGCGGCGGCGAGTTCGTCATCAACGGCGCCGAACGTGTGATCGTCAGCCAGTTGCACCGATCGCCCGGCGTCGACTTCACCGTCGAAATGGCCGAGTCCGACCGTCCGCTGCACGGGGCCCGTATTATCCCCGAACGCGGCAGTTGGATCGAACTGATCGTCTCCAAGAAGGATTCGCTCACCGTCCGGATCGACCAGTCGTCCAAGATCCCGGCCACCACCTTCCTGCGGGCGATGGACGAGAAGTATGGGACCTCCGAGGCGATCATCCGCGAGTTCTACCCGGTCTCGGCGGTCGCTGTCGGGAAACTGAAGCCGCAGATGTACGCCGTCGAGGCGATCGTCGACCCCGAAAGCGGCGAAGTGCTCGTCGACGCGGCCAACCAGATCGGCGAAGCGCTCACTCGCGTGCAGGCGTCGGCGATCAAGAAAGTCCCTGTCGTCAAGAAGGTCAGCGATCCGCTGATTCTCAATACGCTCGCCGAAGACGGCGCCGACAGCTACGAGGCCGCGGTCCTTCGCATCTACACGCGTTTGCGTCCCGGTAACCCTCCGCAACTGGAGAAGGCCAAGACGCTATTCGCCGAGAAGTTCTACGACGAGAACCGCTACCGCCTCGGCCAGGTCGGCCGGTTCCGGATCAATCGGAAGTTCAATCAGCATGTCGACGAGTCGGACCTGGTCCTGCGCCCGGCGGACTTCGTCAACAGCCTCAAGTACATCTTCACGCTGCGTGCCGGCGACGGCGTCGTCGACGATATCGACCACCTGGGCAACCGGCGGCTTCGAACCATCGACGAACTGGCGACCGACGAACTTCGCAAGGGCTTCCTGAAACTGCGTCGAACGGTGCAGGAACGCATGAGCATGAAGGATCAGGATAGCATCACCAAGATCGCTGAACTGGTCAACTCCAAGAGCGTCTCCAGCAGTATCGATTTCTTCTTCGGTCGCAGCGAACTGAGCCAGGTGGTCGATCAGACCAACCCGCTGAGCCAGATGGGCCACGAGCGGCGCCTCTCGGCTCTGGGCCCCGGCGGCTTGAACCGCAAGCGGGCCGGCTTTGAAGTTCGCGATGTGCACATCAGCCACTATGGCCGCATTTGCCCGATCGAAACGCCTGAAGGCAACAACATCGGCCTGATCAGCCAACTGAGCATCTACTCGCGGGTCGACGAGTACGGCTTCCTGGTTACGCCGTACCGCGTGGTGGAAAAGTCCAAGGTGACCGACAAGGTCGAGTACCTCCGCGCCGACCAGGAGATGGACACCGCCCTGGCTCCACCGGAAGTGATTCGCGGCGCCGACGGCAAGGTGCGATCCACCATCTCCAAAGAACAGCAATTGGCCCGCGACCGAGGCGAGGTCGCCCTGGTCGACGGACCCGATATCAAGTACGTCGATATTTCGCCCAAGCAGACGGTGGGCGTCTCGGCGTCGCTGATTCCGTTCCTGGAGCATGATGACGCCAACCGGGCGTTGATGGGCTCGAACATGCAGCGGCAGGCGGTGCCGCTGATTCGAAGCGAAGCGCCCGTCGTCAGCACCGGCATGGAGCGGGTCGTCGCCGCCAATAGCGGCATGGTCGTCCGGGCCCGCAAGGCCGGCACGATCACGTATGTCGACAGTCGGCGGATTACGATCGATAACGCCGACGCCTATTCGCTCCGCAAGTTCGCCCGCCTCAACGAGCGGACCTGCCTGAACCAGACACCCGTGGTCGTCGAAGGCCAGCGGGTCAAGGCCGATGAGATTATCGCCGACGGTCCGGCCTGCAAGAATGGCCAATTGGCCCTCGGCAGGAACCTGCTGGTCGGCTTTGTGACCTTCGACGGGTACAACTTCGAGGACGCCATTCTGATCTCCGAGCGGCTCGTGAAGGAAGATACCTTCACCTCGATTCACATCGAGGACTACGACGCCGAAATTCGAGAGACCAAGCTGGGTCGCGAAGAGTTCACTCGCGACATTCCCAACGTCAGCGAGCGGGCCTTGGCCAATCTCGACATCAACGGCGTCGTCCGCCTCGGCACCCGGGTCCAGCCCGGGGACATCCTGGTCGGCAAGGTCGCCCCCAAGAGCAAGAGCGAACTGTCCCCCGAAGAGAAGCTGCTGCATGCGATCTTCGGCCGGGCGGGCGAGGACGTCAAGAACGACAGCCTCATGCTGCCCGCCGGTGAAGAAGGCGTCGTGATCGGCACTCAGCGGTTCAGCCGTCGCGTGCATATGACCGACGACCAGAAGCTTCAACTGCAGGCGGAGATGAAGGCCTACGGCGAGGAGATGGACCGGCAACTGATCGACTCGTTCCGTCAGATGTGCGACGAAATGAACGAGGTGCTCGGTTCGGATATGGTTGACCCGACGACTCGTCAGAAGGTGGGCCAGAGCGATCTGATTCCGGTGCTGATGGAGCAGATCGAGACCTTCACGCTGGATTGGGTCAAGTCGGCCAAGGCCGCGGCCAAGGAACAGGCGCAGCGGATCAACGAACGATACTGGCCTCGAATTCTCGAAGTGACCCGTGAGAAGGAACGCCGCCTGGCCCATATGAAACGCGGCGACGAGCTTCCCAACGGCGTCCTGGAGATGGTCAAGGTGTACGTGGCCACCAAGCGTACGCTGAGCGTAGGCGATAAGATGGCCGGCCGCCACGGGAACAAGGGCGTTATCGCCCGGATCATGGCCGAAGAGGATATGCCGTTCCTCGAAGACGGCACCTCGCTGGACATCTGCCTGAACCCGCTGGGCGTGCCCAGTCGAATGAACGTGGGCCAGATCCTCGAAACCCACCTCGGGTGGGCGGCGGCGGTGCTGGGGTTCCAGGCCGTTACGCCGGTGTTCGACGGCGCTCGGGAGGAAGAGATCTTCGACACCATTCGCGAGGCCAACAAACTGGTGGCCAAGCGTCGCGAGGACATCGAGGTGATCCAGAAGGCCGGCGCTTGTCGGGAACTGCTGGCGACCATGCCCGAAGACGGCAAGATCGTCGTGTACGACGGTCGCACCGGCGAGCCGTTCGAGCAGAAGGTCACCGTCGGCTACATCTACATGAACAAGCTGCACCATCTGGTGGACGACAAGATCCACGCCCGATCGACGGGGCCGTACTCGCTGATTACCCAGCAGCCTCTGGGTGGCAAGGCCCGCACCGGCGGCCAGCGTTTCGGCGAGATGGAAGTGTGGGGCCTGGAAGCCTACGGCGCCAGCTACGCCCTGCAGGAACTGCTGACCGTCAAGAGCGACGACGTCGAAGGCCGCACGAAGATTTACGAATCGATGGTCAAGGGCTCCAATTCGCTGGAAGCGGGCACGCCGGTCAGTTTCGACGTGCTCTGCAACGAAATCCGGGGCCTTGGCCTGAACATTCAGTTGGAAAAGAGACGGATGATCTGACGGGCTGATCGCAGCAGAGAGGGCCGCTCGGGCAAGGCCCGCGTTGGCCGCGACCGCACCGCCTGACGGATATCGCAAGCACAGTGGCGTTCCACGAAGGAGCGAATGAATATGGTTGAAAACGTATACGATCGCATTAACGATTACGGCTCGGTCCGGATTACTCTGGCCTCCCCCAACGACATTCGCAGTTGGTCGTTCGGCGAGATCAAGAAGCCCGAAACGATCAACTACCGAACGTATCGCCCCGAGAAGGAAGGTCTGTTCTGCGAACGGATCTTCGGCCCCGAACGCGACTGGGAATGCGCCTGCGGCAAGTACAAGGGCACCAAGCACAAGGGCATCATCTGCGACCGTTGCGGCGTTAAGGTTACCCACTCGCGCGTTCGCCGCAAGCGCATGGGTCACGTGAATCTCGCGGCCCCGGTGGTGCATATCTGGTTCTTCAAGGCGCTGCCCAGCCGGCTGGGAACGCTGCTGAGCATGAAGACGGCCGACCTGGAGAAGGTGATTTACTTCCAGGACTACGTCGTCACCGACCCCGGCCAGACGCCGCTGAAGCTCCACGAAGTACTCTCGGAAGAGGAATACCGCGCGGCCTACGAGAAGTACCGCGACGATTTCCAGGCCCAGATGGGCGCCGAAGCGGTGTTCACGATGCTCGGCAAGCTCGATTTGGCCGGCTTGGGCGCCGAACTTCGCGAGGCGCTGGCGAACACCAATTCCAAGCAGAAGATCAAGGACATCTCCAAGCGGCTGTCGCTTGTCGATAACCTTCGCACCTCGGGCAACCAGCCCGAATGGCTCGTGTTCGACGTGATCCCGGTGATCCCGCCGGATCTGCGTCCGCTGGTGTTGCTGGAGAGCGGCAACTTCGCCACCAGCGACCTGAACGATCTGTATCGCCGCATCATCAACCGGAACAACCGGCTCAAGAAGCTGATGGACCTCAACGCCCCCGAGGTCATCATCCGCAACGAGAAGCGCATGCTACAGCAGGCCGTCGACGCCTTGTTCGACAACGGCCGCTGCCGCCGACCGGTCCAGGGCTCGTCAAACCGGCCGCTGAAGAGCCTCACCGACATGATCAAGGGCAAGCAGGGCCGCTTCCGCGAGAACCTGCTCGGCAAGCGAGTCGATTACTCCGCTCGTTCGGTGATCGTGGTCGGTCCGGAGTTGAAGCTGCACCAATGCGGGCTTCCCAAGAAGATCGCGTTGGAACTGTTCCAGCCGTTCATCATCCGCAAGCTCAAGCAACGCGGGCTCGCCGACACCATCAAGTCGGCCAAGCGTATGCTCGAGCGGAAGGATCAGGAGATATGGGACATCCTCGAAGAGGTGATCCACCAGCACCCGGTGATGCTCAACCGCGCCCCGACGCTTCACCGTATGGGCATCCAGGCGTTCGAGCCGATCCTGGTTGAAGGCAACGCCATCAAGATTCACCCGCTGGTCTGCAAAGGCTTCAACGCCGACTTCGACGGCGACCAGATGGCCGTTCACCTGCCGCTGTCGGTCGAGGCCCAGGCCGAGGCCCATGTGCTGATGATGGCCACCAATAACATCTTCTCGCCGGCTTCGGGGGCGCCGATCATGTCGCCGAGTCAGGATATCGTGCTGGGCGTGTACTACCTCACCAGCGGCCACGGCGAGATGTGGGTCGACGAGGGCCTCCAGACCGTCGCCCATGGCGACACGCGCCTGCCGTTGTTCAGCGGGCCGTTCGAGGCGATGCGAGCCTACGACCGCAACCTGATCGGCATCCACGCCCAGGCGCTGATCCGCCTGCCGGAAGGAAGACGCGTCGTCGACGCCGACAGTGAATTCACGGTGGGCTCCGGACCGGTCGTCACCAGCGCCGGGCGGTGCATCTTCAACGATATCCTGGACGATCGGATGCCGTTCTACAATTATCCGCTCAGCCAGAAGGGCTGCGGCCGCGTCATCAACGACTGCCACGAACTGGCCGGTCGGGCGGCCACGCTGGAACTGCTGGACAACATGAAGTCGCTGGGCTTCCGCAACTCCACGCTGGCCGGGCTGAGCTTCGGCGTAAGCGACCTGCGGATCCCCGTCGAGAAGGAATCGATCCTCGACGCCGCCCAGAAGCGCGTCGACAAGATCCAACGCGACTTCCAGGCCGATGCGATCACCAACCTCGAACGGACCAATCAGGTCGTCGACGTGTGGATCCACGCTCGCGAGGAAGTCACCAAGGCCCTGCTGACCGGCCTGGAGCACGATACGCGAGACGGTGTGCCCTACCTCAACCCGGTATGGCTGATGACCGACTCCGGCGCCCGCGGCAGCACCGACCAGATTCGTCAGCTTGCCGGTATGCGCGGCTTGATGTCCAAGCCTTCCGGTGAGATTATCGAAACGCCGATCAAGGCCAACTTCCGCGAAGGCCTGACCGTGCTGGAATACTTCGGCTCCACTCACGGCGCTCGTAAGGGTCTGGCCGATACGGCTCTGAAGACCGCCGACTCGGGCTACCTTACCCGGAAATTGGCCGACGTCGCCCAGAACGTGATCGTCAACATCCACGACTGCGGCACGCTCAACGGTATTCCCAAGAGCGCCGTCTATCGCGGCGAGCAGATTGAAGTGCCCCTGCGGGACTGCATCATCGGCCGCATCGCACGGGAGAATATCGTCAACCCGATCACCGACGAAGTGATCGTCAAGGAAAACGCGATCATCAACGCCGAGGTCGCCCGTCAGATCGAGGTACTGGGCCTGGAGACCATCCGGGTGCGAAGCCCGCTGACCTGCGAGAGCCCCCTGGGCACCTGCGCCAAGTGCTACGGCGTCGACCTGTCCTCCGGTCGTCTGGTCGAAGAAGGCCTGGCGGTGGGCATCATCGCCGCCCAGAGTATCGGCGAGCCGGGCACGCAGTTGACGATGCGTACGTTCCACACCGGTGGCGTCGCCACAGCCGCCGCGACCGAGAGCGAGACGCGTTCGTCGGTGCCGGGTATCGTCAAGTACGGCGATATCAACGCCGTGCCGGTCGAGATCAACGACAAGGAAGTGCTGATCGTACTGAAGCGTAACGGCAAGGTCGCGGTCCTGGACTCGAAGAATCGTGAACTGGACGCCTACGACGTTCCCTACGGCGCGATTGTGCTGGTCCCCGACGGCGGCAAGGTCAAAGCCGGTCAACGACTGATCAATTGGGATCCGCACCGGACGCCGATTCTGTCCGAAGCCGCCGGTTCGGTTCGGTTCCAGGACATCGAAGAAGGCGAAACCGTCCGCGCTGAAGCGGATCGCGGCAAGGGTACGAGTCGGTACGTCGTCATTGAGCACAAAGGCGAGAAGCACCCGCGAATCGTCATCGAAGACGCCGACGGCAAAGTGCTCGACTTCCATTACCTGCCCAGCAAGGCTCGTATCGAAGTGAAGGAAGGCCAGAAGGTTAAGCCCGGTCACCTGTTGGCCCGCCAGCCGCGAGAGATTTCCGGCACCCAGGATATCACCGGCGGTTTGCCCCGTGTAACCGAGCTGTTCGAGGCTCGCAAGCCGAAGGATCCGGCCGCGATGGGCGAAATTTCCGGTCGCGTCGAGCTGCGTACCGACAAGCGTCGCGGCAAGATGACCATCACCGTGCGAAGCGAATCGGACCTGGAACAAGATCACCACGTCCCGCACGATCGGCACCTGTTGGTCCACACCGGCGACTTCGTCGAGGCCGGCGACCCGCTCACCGAAGGTCCGCTGGTTCCTCATGATATCCTCCGGATCAAGGGCGACGAAGCGCTCCAGCACTACCTGTTGGAGCAGATTCAGAGCGTCTATCGCGGCCAGAAGCAGTCGATCAACGACAAGCACATCGAGATCATCCTTTCGCAGATGCTTCGGAAGGTTCAGGTCGAGGCGGTGGGCGACAGTAAAATGCTTCCTGGAGATGTAGTTGACAAATTCCGCTTCCGCGCAGAGAATGAGCGGCTTGCGAAATCACTCAAGGTCGTTGACGGCGGCGATACCGAGTACCTTGAGGACGACGTGGTCGAGCGTGAGAAGATCGAGCAGGCCAACGCTGAGGCCGAAGTCACCGGCGGTCAGCCGGCCAAGACCCGACGGCCGCGACCGGCGACGGCCAGGACGTTGCTGCTTGGCATCACCAAGGCCAGCTTGTCGTCAGAGAGTTTCCTGTCGGCGGCCAGCTTCCAGGAGAGCACCAAGGTGTTCACCGAAGCGTCGCTGTCGGGGAAGATTGACGAACTGATCGGCCTGAAGGAAAACGTGATTCTCGGCCACCTGATTCCGGCCGGGACGAGCTTCAAGCCGTACCAGCAGATGGTGTTGAAACGCGAGCAGATCGAACTGATCGCCGCGTTGGCCGCCGACGCCGCCGAAGGCGAAATGTCCGACGCCGAGATCGAGGCCGCCGTACAGCAGGCGTTGATCGGCAAGAACTAGGAAGAATCAACCTCGCATGGCGGGGGAGTGAAACGATAGCGGGCCAGCGCCCGAAGACAACGACGTATAGAACGGAAAGTCCATATGCCCACAATCAATCAACTGGTCCGGCACGGTCGGAAGAAGCAGGCCTCCAAGAAGAAGAACGTGGCGTTGGAGCATTGCCCCCAGCGTCGCGGCGTTTGCCTGCTGGTGAAGACCCAGACGCCCAAGAAGCCCAACTCCGCTCTGCGAAAGGTGGCTCGTGTTCGCCTCAGCAACGGCAAGGAAGTGAGCGCCTACATCCCCGGATGCGGGCACAACCTCCAGGAGCACAGCATCGTTCTCGTTCGCGGCGGTCGCGTGCGAGACCTTCCGGGCGTGCGGTATCACATCGTCCGCGGCACGCTGGACTGCAGCGGCCTCGCCGAGCAGGAAAACTGGGGCCCCCGACGCCAAGGCCGCAGCAAGTACGGCACCAAACGACCGAAATAGCGGACGCACCTACCTGCCTCGGCTCCGGCCCGACCGGTCGGAGTAAGCGCGGAAGCCCCGAACGCGGGGCCGCTGAACAGGCCGAGGCATGAATCGAGACTCACCCGACCGGGACGTCCGGCGGGCGTGAAAGGAAGACTATGTCGGGCAAAAGTTACACCAATTCGGTCAAGCAGCTTTCTCCGGACCCCCGGTACGGCTCCAAGGTCGTCAGCAAGTTCATCAACTGCCTCATGCTGGACGGCAAGAAGTCTACCGCCCTGCGGGTGTTCTACGACGCCATGGACATCATCGCCGAGAAGATGAAGGACAAGGAAGTCACCCCCGTGGAAGTGTTCGAGGGGGCGATGAACAACGTCAAGCCCGCGATCGAAGTGCGTTCGAAGCGCGTCGGCGGCCAGAACTATCAGGTGCCGATGCAGGTGAATCGCAAGCGTCAGCAGGCCCTGGCGACTCGGTGGGTGTTGACCGCAATCCGCGCCGGGAAGGGTTCGCCGATCTGCCAGCGTTTGGCTACTGAACTGATGGCCGCGTACAACAAAGAAGGAACCGCCATGCAGACTCGCACGAATGTGCACCGCATGGCCGACGCGAACAAGGCGTTCGCGCACTTCGCCTGGTAACGAAGATCGCCCGCATTCGATTTGGGATGCGGGCTTTTTTGTTTGTTTGTGTTTATCGCGATGTACCCACGCGATCCTCTCCGGATCGCCAGACGGTGTGGGATGAATCGCTCCGGCGGCGGATATGCCGGAGCGACCCCGGCGCCGACGCCGACCGAGGTCGGCGGAGTGTGTGCCGGGGCTCAGAGAAGGCGACCTCGCCAATATGGCGACGGGCGTTCCGCTTGAGATAAGTGAACCGGACCGGCTTTCCGCAAAGCCGGACCCGCCGTATCCGAGGCGGGAAGCGTATTTCGACGGATTGCATTCTGTGTTTTGTGCTGGTAACGGCGTTACGCTGCGGTCGGTTCGTCTATTCCGACCGAACGGTTCGCCTGAAAAAGACGACCTGGACGACCCGATATTCATGCGCGCATAGGCATGGGCGCCGCCCTCGCGGCGGCGGGTGATTATGGTTCTGACGGTGAGACTGTGGCCCGAGAGCTGAGCAAAATTCGAAACATCGGCATCATGGCGCATATCGATGCCGGTAAGACGACCGTGACCGAGCGGGTGCTCTTCTTCACGGGCAAGACGTACAAGATCGGCGAGGTCCACAAAGGCACCGCCGTGATGGACTATCTTGTCGAAGAGCAGCAGCGTGGGATCACCATCACCTCGGCGGCCACGACGTGCCCGTGGAAGGACCACACGTTCAACTTGATCGACACCCCCGGCCACGTCGACTTCACCGTCGAAGTCGAGCGATCGCTTCGCGTGCTGGACGGGGCCGTCGCTGTTTTCTGCGGCGTTGGCGGCGTCGAGGCCCAGAGCGAAACCGTCTGGCGCCAGGCCGACCGTTACGGCGTGCCGCGAATCTGCTTCATCAACAAGATGGATCGTCTGGGCGCGGAGTTCGATCGGGTCGTCGCCGAAATCGGCGAACGGCTGAACAGTCATCCCGTGGTATTACAACTGCCAATCGGCGAAGGGGATACGTTCATCGGCCAGGTCGACTTGGTCAGCATGAAGGCGTATGTGTATACGCCGGCGGAGGTGGCCACCGACCTTATCGTCAGCGAGATCCCCGAGGAGATGGTCGACGCGGCGACCCAGGCTCGTCACGACATGATCGAGCGGATCGCCGAGGTGGACGACGGGTTGATGGAGAAGTTCATCGCCGACGACGATATTTCCGAGGCCGATATTCGCCAGGCCATTCGCCGTGCCGTGTGCGCCGATGCGCTGCACCCGGTGTTGTGCGGGTCGGCGTTGAAGCACATTGGCGTTCGTCCGTTGCTGGACGCGGTGCAGTGGTATCTTCCCAGTCCGCTGGACGTGCCGCCGGTGGTGGGTCGGGCCGGAGTGAGCGACGAGACTGAGGTCATTCGATCGGCCTCGATCGACGAGCCGATGAGCGCCTTGGTGTTCAAGATCACCTCCGACCAGCACGGGGATCTGTATTTCGCCCGTATCTACAGCGGCGTCCTCAAGGCCGGATCGCGTGTGTACAACCCGTTGCGGGAGAAGAAGGAAATCGTCTCGCGGATCTGGGAGATGTACGCCAAGCAGCGAATCCGCCGCGACGAGGCGCTCGCCGGCGACATCGTCGCCCTTGTCGGCTGCAAGTATAGCCTGACCGGCGATACGTTGTGCGACCCGCGCAATCAGGTGGTTCTGGATACGATGGACTTTCCCGAGGCGGTCATCAGCATGTCGATTGAGCCGCGGAGTTCCGCGGACAAGGCCAAGCTGGCTTCGGCTCTGGAAGTGTTGCGTCGGGAGGACCCCTCGTTCCAGTGCCGGTTCAATAGTGAAACGGGCCAGACGCTGATCGCCGGGATGGGCGAATTGCACCTCGAGATCCTCCATCACAAGCTTCGCCGCGACATGGGTGTCGACGTGAAGGTGGGCAGGCCTCGCGTGGCGTACAAAGAGACCATCTGCTCGGCCGCCGAGGCCGAAGGGCGTTTCGTCCGCCAGATCGGCGGTCGCGGGCATTTCGGCGTGGTCACGCTGACTGTCGAGCCCCACGCTCCCGGTGAGGGCGAGTCGCCGGTGATGTTTGTGGTCGACTGCTCCCCGGAGGATGTCCCCAAATCGTTCATCGCGTCGATCGAAGAGGGCGTTCGCGACGCCGCCCGCAGCGGGCATCTCGCCGGGTATCCGCTGGAGAACATCAAAGTCACGCTGACCGGCGGCGAGTGCCATCCGGTGGACAGTACGGAGATGGCGTTTCTCCAGGCCGGGACGGTGGCGTTCGAAGCGGCGGTCGAGAAGGCCGCCCCGACATTTATGGAGCCGATTATGGGTTTGCAGGTGGTCTGTCCCGAGGAATTTCTCGGCGCGGTCACCGGCGACTTGAATTCGCGTCGCGCCGTGATCGTCAGCATGGACATGCGTCACACGATGCGTTTAATTGAAGCGAAAGTTCCGCTGGCTGAGGTATTTGGATACACCACAGCCTTGCGGAGTATGACGCAAGGCCGGGCGACCAGTACGATGGAACCCAGCAATTACGCGGTTGTTCCTCGCCACGTGGCGGACAAATTGCTGCGATTTGTCTGACAGGTGACGATGTTGAAAAAAAATGGAGAATTACGCCACAGGTTGCATTGACAACGGCGTCTACTTCAGTAAGGTAGATGGACTCTACAGAATGGCTTAGAAACAAACGTAGCCATTGTGGTTGAAACGCCGGAAAGAAGCATGGGCTCTTGGCCGCGGCAGTCGTAAGACGGCACGGTTGTCCATGACGGAGAAACGCCGATATGTTGCAGGACAAGATCAGAATTCGAATGGAAGCCTACGACCACCGTGCGTTGGATACCTCGGCCCGTGAGATCGTTGATCACGCCGAGCGGACCGGCGCCCGGGTCCGCGGGCCCATCCCGCTGCCGACCCGCACCGAACGATACACGGTGCTTCGGGGACCGCATGTGGATAAGAAGAGCCGCGAGCAGTTCGAGATGCGGACTCACAAGCGAGTGATCGATATTTACGAACCGACCGTCCGCACCATCGAGGCGCTCAACCGCCTGGTGGTGCCGGCTGGCGTGTTCGTGAAGATCAAGGCGTAGCTGGTTCGGTTCGAGCAGTGCAACAGGCTTAAAGCCACCATCCCGAATGGGAGTCTGTCACGGCCGCGGAGGCTTGGGCGGATCAGGTGAAGCGAAGCAAGAAGGATTCAGAAGATGCAAGCAGCGTTGATGGGAAGAAAGATTGGCATGACCCAGGTGTACGACGAGACGGGTGCTTTGCAGCCGGTTACCGTCGTTCAGGCCGGGCCGTGCACCGTTACCCAGATCAAGAACGTCGGTACCGATGGGTACGACGCCGTTCAGATCGGGTTCGAGTCGACGCGTCTTCATCGGGCCAGCCGTCCCCTGATCGGCCACGCGGCGGTCAGCGGCTCCAAGCCCGCCCGGGTGTATCGTGAGATCCGCCTGAGTGAACCGGCCGCCGACGTGGAACTGGGCGCCCAGATAACTGTAGAGGGCTTCAGCGAGGTCCAGTGGGTCGATGTGACGGCGACCAGTAAGGGCAAAGGCTTCGCCGGCACGATGAAGCGTCACAACTTCCGCGGCCTCTGCGCCAGCCACGGCGTGAAGCGTAAGCATCGCTCTCCCGGCTCCATCGCCTCCCACGGCAACGGCACCGGCGGCTCAGGCGGTCCCAAGAAGGGTAAGAAAATGGCCGGGCAGATGGGCAACGTTCGCTGCACCTCCCGAAACCATAAACTGGTGGCTGTCGACGCCGAAAACAACCTGCTGTTGATCAAGGGCGCCGTCCCCGGCCCCAACGGCGGACTCGTTTTTGTGCGGACCGGCAAGACCAAACAAACCAAAGCGTAGCAGGTATTCGCGTTAAGGATAGACGTCATGTTGGAAGTTCCAGTATACGACATGCAGGGCAAGGAAGTGGAAAAGCTTTCCGTTGACGAAGCCGCCTTCGGTGGTGAAGTCAACATTCCCCTGCTGAAGCAGGCGGTGGTGGCTTACCACACGAACACGCACCAGGGCTCGGCGGCCACACGAAGCCGGGGCATGGTCAGTGGCTCCACCCGCAAGATGTTCCGCCAGAAAGGCACCGGCAGCGCTCGCCGGGGCGGCCGGCGAACGAATGTCCTCCGCGGCGGCGGCGTCGCCTTCGCCAAGGTTCCCCATCGGGTTCGCCATACGATGACCAAGAAGATGCGAGCGAGGGCCCTGGACTCGGCCATTCTCGCCAAGATGCTCGGTGAGGATCTTGTGGTTGTGCAGGGCCTCAAGCTCGACGCGCCCAGGACCAAGACGATCGTCGCGATGCTGGAGAAGTTGAACGTCGATCGCAGTTTTGTGCTGACGTTGGCGGCCCGCGACGACGCGGTGTATCGCAGTACGCGAAACATCCCCAAGTCGGCGGTGCGAACGCTTTCGGAACTGAACGCCTTCGAAGTGGCCAAACGCCAGAAAATGGTCGTCAGCCGCGAGGCGATGGACACGCTGCTGGAAGGTAAGAAGAAGTAGCCATGGATATTCATAATGTTATTGTCAGGCCGCTGGTGACCGAGAAAGGCGCCTTCCAGAGCGAGACGCTGAACGCCTACGCGTTTCAAGTGCATCGCGGCGCCAAGAAGTTCGAGATCAAGCAGGCGGTGGAGAAACTGTACAACGTCAAGGTGACCGACGTGCGAACGGCCAACCGCAAGGGCAAGCCCCGACGGCATGGCCGGCGGATGGGAACGACCGCGGCGTGGAAGAAGGCAGTTGTTGTGCTCCACCCCGATTATCACATTGACCTGTTCTGATAACGCCGTCAGCCGAAGAGGACCAGACGAAGATGGGCATCAAGGTATACAAAAAGACATCGCCGGGACGACGGTTCTCCAGCGTTAATACGCGGGACGAAGTCACCAAGAGCACGCCGGAGAAGACCCTTCTCCGTAAGCTCAACAAGACCGGCGGCCGCAACCATAGCGGCAAAATCACCGTCCGTTTCCGCGGCGGCGGCAACAAGCGAATGTATCGCTTGGTCGACTTCAAGCGGAACAAAGACGGCGTTGCAGGTCGCGTCGCGTCGATCGAGTACGATCCGAACCGCACCTGCCATATCGCGTTGATCCACTATCGCGACGGCGAGAAGCGGTACATCCTCGCTCCGCTGGGCCTGAAGGTCGACGATATCATCGAAAGCGGCGAGAAGGTCGAACCGCGCATCGGCAACTGCATGCCGATGGAGTCGATCCCGGCCGGTTTGGAAGTCCATAACATCGAAATGAACCCTGGCCAGGGCGGCAAGATGGTCCGCACCGCCGGCGGTGTGGCGCGGTTGGCCGCCAAAGAAGGCAAGCGGGCCGTCCTGATTCTTCCCTCCGGCGAAATGCGAATGGTTGACATTCGCTGCCGGGCGACCATCGGCCAGATCGGTAACCTCGATCACGGCAATGTCCGCCTCGGTAAGGCGGGACGTCGCCGCTATCTGGGCCGTCGGCCGCACGTTCGCGGCGTCGCGATGAACCCGGTGGCTCACCCTCTCGGCGGCGGCGAAGGCCGCTCAGGCGGCGGTCGTCACCCCTGTTCTCCCACCGGCGTACTCGCTAAGGGCGGGAAGACCCGGCGGAAGCGGAAGCTGTCTAACAAGATGATTATCCGGCGGCGGCGGAATGTCCGCTCCGGCCAGTTGGTGTTGTAGCTGGCGTTGAGCCCTTCGGGGTGAGAGCGAGAAGGAAACGAAAGCATGGCGCGTAGCTTGAAAAAAGGACCTTACGTTGTAGAGAAGCTCTACCGGAAGGTCATGAAGATGGAAGAGACCGGGCGACGCGATGCCATTAAGACTTGGCATCGAGCCTGCACCATCGTGCCGGAGTTCGTCGGGCACACGTTTATGGTGCACAACGGCAAAGTGTTTACCCGGATTTACATTACTGAAGATATGGTCGGGCATAAGCTTGGTGAGTTCTCCCCGACCCGCATGTTCCGCGGACACAGCGGCCGCAAACGTTAAGTCCGATTGAAGTGGAGTCCTTGAAGATGGCATGGCTAGCCAAACATCGGTTCGCACGCATGAGCGCACGGAAGGTCCGCCTGGTTGTGGATATGATCCGCGGGCTGAATGTCGCTGACGCGATGAACGTGCTGAAATTTTCCCCGCATCGGGCGTCGGGCATGATCGACAAGGTGCTTCACAGCGCCGTCGCTAACGCCGACAACGCCGAAGCGAACGTTGAAAGCCTGTACATTCAGAAAGCCCTTGTCGACGAGGGCCCGACGATGAAGCGGTTCCACCCGAAGGACCGCGGGCGGGCGCATCCGATTAACAAACGTACGAGCCATATCACGGTGGTGGTCGAAGAGGCTAGGAAATAGGTTATGGGACAAAAAGTCAATCCAACTAGTTTCCGTACCGGGATCACCAAAGACTGGCTAAGTCGCTGGTTCGCTCCCAAGAGCAACTACGGCGAGTTTCTGATCGAAGATGAGAGGATCCGGCGCTACATCAACAAGCGGCTGAACGAGTCGCCGCCTTACGCCGCGGTGGCTAGCACGCTGATCGAGCGGACCCGCGAAGAGGTGAAGGTTACGCTTCGTACGGCTCGCCCCGGTCTGGTGATCGGTCCCAAGGGCGCCGAGATCGACAAGATTAAGAGCGAGTTGGAAGGCCTGACCGACCGGCGTGTGAACGTCAACATCGTGGAGATCAAGAACCCCGATCTCAACGCCCAACTGGTCGCTTCGGGTATCGCCGAGCAGATGAAGCGGCGTAGCAGTTTTCGCCGGGCGTTGAAGATGCGTCTGGAGGCCAGCATGATGGCCGGCGCCAAGGGCATCAAGATTCAACTGTCCGGGCGCCTGGGCGGGGCGGAAATGAGCCGCACCGAGAATCAGGCGGCCGGATCGATTCCGCTGCAGACTCTGACCGCCGACGTGGACTACGGTTTTGTCCACGCCAAGACCAAGTACGGCGTGCTGGGCGTGAAGGTGTGGATTTACCGCGGGATCTTCGGTGAGGCGGTCAGCGACGAAGTAACCGGACCCGGCGGCGGGTTCCAACGCGGCGGCCGGCGTGGCGGTCCCGGCGGCCCCGGACGTGGACGGCCCGGTGGCGGCGGCGGTGGTCGCGGTCGCGGCGGGTTCCAACGTGGCGGCGGCGCCAGGTCGGGCGGGGCGGCGAGTACGCCGACCCCAAGCCCGGCGAGCACGCCGAGTGCGGGTCCGGCCGGCGATTCTGCGGCTCCCCCGGCGGCCAAGTAGGTCGGTAGCAGCGAACATTTGTGACGAACGCCGACCAAGCCGCAGTGGGGCGGTCGGGCTTAATCAGAATTTTCAGGTACAGGTGTTACCATGGCGTTGATGCCGAAACGAGTGAAGCATCGCAAAGTCCATCGCGGACGTAACCGCGGGGTGGCCACGCGAGGCAATACAGTGGCGTTCGGAGATTACGCCCTACAGAGCCTGGAGCCCGCTTGGATTAATTCCCGAGTGATCGAGGCCGGCCGTGTCGCGGCGACGCACTTCCTTCATCGCGAAGGTAAGGTGCATATCCGGATTTTCCCCGACAAGCCGGTGACCAGCAAGCCGCTGGAAACTCGAATGGGCAAAGGTAAGGGCGAGCCGGAGATGTGGGTGGCCGTGGTGAAGCCGGGGACCATCCTGTACGAGATCGGCGGCGTGGATGAATTCACCGCCAAGCAGGCCCTGGTGCGTGTGGCCCATAAGATGCCCGTGCGATGCCGCTTCGTGGTGCGTCGGCACGGTTTGTAAGGTGAGACGGCTATGACTTTGAAGATCAAAGAAATCCGGGATATGTCGGACGCGGAACTGTCCAACGAGGTTGTGCGGCAGCGTCGCCATCTGTACGACCTGCGGGCGCAGGCGGTGACGGAGAAGCTTGAATCGTCGACGATGCTCGGCGGCGCCAAACGCGACATCGCCCGTTGCCTGACGGTGCAGAGAGAACGGGTCCGGGCGCAGAGCGCCGGCTAGACGCCCCTGAGGTATAGCGAATAGAACTATGGCAGATTCGACTGAGAAAACACAACCGCAGAAGCGAGTTGAGAGCGAGACCGGCGTTGTGGTGTCCACTGGCGGCGATAAGACCTGCACGGTCGAAATCGGCTGGCAGGTCGCGCATCCGTTGTATGGCAAGATTATGAAACGCCGCACGAAGCTGGCTGTCCACGACCCGAGCAACGAAGCCGGGCTCGGCGATACGGTCACCGTCGTGCCGTGCCGTCCGATTTCCAAGCGGAAGCGATGGCGTTTGGCCGGGGTCGTATCCAAGGCCAAGATGGTCAAGTAGTTTCCCCGGCGCCAGGCGTTCGCTGAGTTTGGACGGGTTGGGACAGGCGCCCCAGTCGCCGCCGGCGAAGGCGGTGCGAACGAAGCCAATGAGGTTGAGACCGTGATTCAAGTAGAAAGCAGAGTTCGAGTTGCCGACAACAGCGGAGCGACCGTCGCCCAATGTATCAAGGTCTTGGGCGGTTCGACCGCTCGCGGGCGTCATACCCGTAAGACCGGGACGATCGGCGACGTGATTATTTGCAGTGTGAAGAAAGCGATCCCCGGCAGCGAGGTCAAGAAGGGCGAGATCGTCCGTTGCGTGATCGTTCGCACTCGCAAGGCCGTCCGGAGAATGGACGGCAGCTATGTCCGTTTCGACGGCAACGCCGTGGTGATTGTCGACGAGAAGGGCGACCCCCGTGGAACCCGCATTTTCGGCGCGGTCGCTCGTGAGTTGCGTGAGTTGAATTACATGAAGATCGTGTCGTTGGCCAACGACGTCGTTTAGTCAGGCTACCGACCGCCCCGAACAGGCGGACGCATCCGCCGGAGTTGAAGGATATGGCGAGTAAGATTCGAAAAGGCGATACCATCGAGGTGATCGCCGGCAAAGACGTCGGCAAACGCGGCGAAGTGCTTCGCGTGGACCCCGGGACGGGCAAGGTTCTTGTCCAGGGCGTCAATCAGGCTTACAAGCACATGCGTCCGAGCCGCCAGCATCCTCAAGGCGGTCGGATCCAGAAGGAGATGCCGCTTCAGATCTCCAACGTCATGGTCGTCGACCCCAAGACCGACGAGAAGACCCGTGTTGGGTTCCGCACTCTCGCCGACGGAACGAAAGAACGCTTTGCCAAGAAGTCCGGCGAGTCGCTGGGTGTGGTGAACAAGGTTACCTCCTAGGAACGATTACGATGGTTGCACGCCTACTTGAACGATATAAGAGTGAGATCGCCCCGGCCTTGGCCAAGGAGTTCTCCTACAGCAACTCGATGAGCGTCGGGAAGCTGAGCAAGGTCACCGTGAACATGGGCATGGGCGAGACCGCCCGAGAGTCGGCGAAGCTGGAAGCGGCCATCAAGGAGCTTACGGCGATCACCGGTCAGAAGCCCGTCGTCACCAAGGCTCGGGTCTCGATCAGCAACTTCCACCTCCGCAAGGGGATGGAAGTAGGCCTGAAAGTAACTCTCCGCGGCGATCGGATGTACGAATTCGTCGATCGGCTGGTGATGGTGGCGATTCCGCGAGTGAAGGACTTTCGGGGCTTGAACCCCAACGCCTTCGACGGTCGGGGTAACTACAGCATGGGCCTGACCGAACAGACGCTGTTCCCGGAGATCGACCCCGACCGAGTGCAGTTTACCCAGGGCATGGACATCTGCTTCACCACAACGGCGCCGAGCGATGAAGAGGCGCGGCGTTTGCTGGCGATGATGGGCATGCCGTTCCGAACGGAAGAGCAATAGGACTACCAATCGATGGCAACGAAGGCGCAGAAAATCAAGGCCGCCCGCGAGCCGAAGTTCAAGACGCGTATTCAGCGTCGCTGTGAACTGTGCGGCCGCCCCAGAGCGGTGTATCGCAAGTTCCGCATATGTCGTATTTGTCTGCGGAACCTGGCCGCTGAGGGCAAGATCCCCGGTCTGAAAAAGGCCAGCTGGTAAGAGGACGTAGATCATGAGTCTGACCGATCCGATCGCCGATATGCTGACACGAATTCGCAATGGCGTGCGCGTTAACCGCAAGCACGTGAACATTCGCGCCTCCAAGGTGTGCGCCGGCATTTGCGAAGTGTTGAAGGCAGAAGGCTATATCGAAGATTTCAAACGTATCGAAGACGACAAGCAAGGCCTGCTGCGGGTGTACCTGAAATACGGTCCCAGCGGCGAGAAGGTCGTCAGCGACATTCAGCGGGTCTCTCGCCCGGGTTGCCGGGTGTACAAGGGATCCAGTGAAATCCCTCGTCCGTTGGACGGGCTGGGTGTTGCGATCGTCTCGACTAGCCAGGGCGTCATGAGCGACCGGCAGGCCCGTCGCGCCAACATTGGCGGCGAAGTTCTGTGTTCGGTCTATTAGAGGTGTTCGATGTCTCGTATAGGCAATAAACCAATACCCGTACCCGCAGGCGTGACCGTCACCCTCGATGGGCGCACCGTCACCACTGAAGGGCCCAAGGGTAAGCTGTCGTGGGAATACCACGAGAAGATTACCGTTGGCAGAGACGAGGCGACCCAGTGCCTCATCGTCAAGCGAGCCGACGACGAACGGTTTTCGCGTAGCCTTCACGGTCTTACGCGGTCGCTGATCGCCAACATGATTGAAGGCGTGGCGAACGGCTACAAAATCAACATGGAACTGTACGGCGTAGGCTTCTCGGTGACGCTACAGGGCAAGACGCTATCGTTGGTGTGCGGCTTCGCCAACGCCGTTGTGCTGAAGATTCCCGACGACGTGGCCGTTGAGGTGGTGACCCCGCAGGCTCGCGGCGACAACGACCCGGCGAAGTTCAGCGTTTCGGGGTGCGACAAGCAGGCGGTGGGGCAGTTCGCCGCTCAGTGCAAGAAGGCCCGCAAGCCGGAACCGTATAAGGGCAAGGGCATTCGGTATGCCGGCGAGCGGATCATCCGCAAGCTTGGCAAGGCTTTCGCCGGCGCCGGCGGCTAACGGACGAGACGATCGAACTTAAGACCGGCCCCGACGGCCGGATAGGATGTGACGGAATGAAGGCAATCAAAAAGAAAATCTTCCAACGCCAGCGGCGTCGTCGCCGCGTGCGAGGCAAGGTGTCCGGTACGGGCGAACGGCCCCGACTGACGGTGTTCCGGTCGAACAAGAATATCGCGGCCCAGATCATTGATGACGCCCTGGGCGTGACCTTGGTCAGTGCTTCCAGCCGCGACAAGGCTTTGGCCGATGTCGGATACGGCGGGAACAAAGACGCCGCCGCCAAGGTTGGCGCGGCCCTGGCCGCCAAGGCGAGCGACGCCGGAATCAAAAGTATTGTATTTGATCGTAACGGCTATAAGTATCACGGCCGCGTGAAAGAACTGGCCGAGTCGGTCCGCAAGGGCGGATTGACCTTCTAGACTTTGATGAGTGGTAGTTTTGATACGTCGATTCGCACCCGCCGCCGCCGGCGGGGAGGATTGACCCATCGCTACGAAGTAGCGGGAGCAGGATCTTGGCTCTGAATACACATTCCCCTCGTGGGCAAAGACGGTCGAGCGAAAGTGACGACGGCTTCGAAGATCAGGTTGTGAAGATCTATCGTTGCGCCTGCGTCGTCAAAGGCGGTCGGCGTTTCAGCTTCGCGGCCCTGGTGGTCGTGGGCGATCGCAAAGGCAAGATCGGCGTCGGCTACGGCAAGGCCAAGGAAGTGCCCATGTCGGTGGAGAAGGGCATCAAGGACGCCCGGAAGAACGTCATCGACGTTTCGCTGAGAGGCAATACGATCCCGCATCGGATCATTGGCCGTTTCGGGGCGTCTCAGGTGGTGATGGTTCCGGCGCCTGAGGGCGCCGGCGTGATCGCCGGCAAGAACATTCGCGCGATGCTCGAACTGGCCGGCGTGAAGGATGTGCTGACCAAGTCCTACGGCTCGACGACGCCGAAGAACTTGGTGAAGGCCGCCTTGAACGCGTTGGCGAACCTGAGGACGGCCGAACAAGTCAGTCGCCTTCGCGGCGTGGAGGTCGAGCAATGAAGTTGCAGGAAGTACTCACAGCCGCCGGCAAACACAAGCGGGCCAAACGGATCGGTCGCGGCCACGGCAGCGGCTCCGGCAAGACCGCCGGTCGCGGACACAAGGGCTACGGCTCGCGAGCCGGCGCCAAGAGTCTGGTCGGCTTCGAAGGCGGGCAGAACCCCCAGATCCGCCGGGTCCCCAAACGTGGCTTCAATAATAAGCAGTTCGCCGAAGTGGTCGAGATCGTCAATGTCTCGGACCTTCAGCGGGTTTTCGCCGACGGCGACACCGTCACGATCGACGACTTGGCCGCCAAGGGCCTGATCGACCGGACCGATGTGACCGTCAAACTGCTGGCCAAGGGCGATCTTGCCCGCAAACTGACCGTCAAAGTGACTTGCGCCTCCAAGGCCGCGGCCGAGAAGGTCGCCTCCGCGGGCGGGTCGCTGGAAGTAGCTGGCGCGTAACGTTCTCAACTGAGCGAGAGATTGATGGCATTTAAGATATTCAGGTTGATCGGCGGCATAGGCGTTATCGCGATTGCCGCGAGGCTGTGCGCCGCCGCCGTTCCGGAGATCCTCAAGGTCATCGGCGGCGAGAGCGCCGTCGGAACGCTGGCCGGGCCTATCGCCGGAGTGGTCGCCTCGGTAGTGCTGCTTTGTGGTTTCTACTACACTTTCATCGCCAAGACGCGCTTGCACCGGACGATGGAGAACATCTTCTCGATTCACGAATTGGTCAAGAAGATCCTGTTCACGCTTATTCTGCTGGCGATCTACCGTGTCGGTTTCTGGATCCCCATTCCCGGCCTCGACCAGGCGGCGATGGCCCAGATTGCCGAAACGCAGAAGGATCAGCCGCTTGGGCAGATTCTCGAAACCGTCGCTCTGTTTACCGGCGGAAATTTGCAGCAGTCGACGCTGTTTGGTCTCGGGATTATGCCCTACATTACCGCTTCGATCATCTTCCAGTTGCTCGGGACGGTCGTTCCCTCGATTGAGCGGCTGCAGCGGGAAGGGGAGGCCGGTCGGCGGAAGATTCAGGAATACACCCGTTACGCGACGGTTGCGCTGTGTATGGTTCAGGCCTCAGCTTGGGTCGGTATGGGAACATCGAAGTATTACGCCGAGTTCGACTGGTTCTCGATTCGCCTGATGGGCGTTCTGGGGATGACCGCAGGGACGGTGTTCCTGATGTGGCTCGGCGAGCAGATTGACGAATACGGCATCGGCAACGGCATCAGCCTGCTGATTATGGGCGGCATCGTCGCCCGCATGCCGCGTGCGGTGGTGACGTTGCTCGACAACGCCACGCTCACCTTCGCCGGCGGCGAGCCCGGCGATATTGGTCCGCTGAAGCTCATCGGCCTGGTCGCGATGTTCCTGTTCGTGGTCGCCGGGGCGATTCTGATCACTCAGGGCCAGCGGCGAATCCCGATCCAACAGGCGAAGATGACTCGCGGCCGCCGCGTGTACGGCGGTCAACGGCAGTACCTCCCGCTGCGGGTCAACCACGGCGGCGTCATGCCGATCATCTTCACCAGTGCGTTGATGATGTTCCCCAACGTCGTGTTCACCACGCTTCATGGGTGGTGGAAGAACGACGTGACGCTGTTCCTCATGACTTACTTCCAGATGGGTACGTACCTATACTGGGTCGCGTATATCGGTCTGGTCTTCTTCTTCGCTTACTTCTGGACGACCATCCAGTTCAAGCCCAAGGAGATGGCCGAGAATCTTCGCGACAACGGCAGCTTCATCCCGGGTCTACGTCCTGGACGGCGGACGGCGGAGTATCTCGAGAAGGTCATGGAGCGGATTACCTACTGCGGAGCGGCGTTCCTGGCGTTGATCGCGGTGATCCCGATGGTGATCACCAAGGCGATGGGTATTCCGTACAACATCGCGGCGTTCCTGGGCGGAACGGGCCTGCTGATTACGGTTTCGGTGGCGTTGGACCTAGTTCAGCGGATCGAGGCCCAGTTGGTGATGCGGAATTACGGCGGGTTCCTCGGCGACAACATCAAGATTAAGGGATCACGCTGATGAGAATCGTTCTTTTGGGAGCACCGGGCGCCGGCAAAGGCACGCAAGCGAAGCGGCTGGCCGAAACCTTTGATATGTTGCATCTGTCCAGTGGCGACATCCTCCGTGCGGAAAAAGCCTCCGGGAGCGACCTGGGTGCGAAGCTGGCGTCGTACATGGACGCCGGGAAACTGGTTCCCGATGATGTTGTCGTTGGCGTGATGGCCAAGGCCATCAGCGATCCGGCCGCGGGAAAGGGTCTGCTGCTGGACGGTTTTCCCCGGACGACACCGCAGGCCGAGGCGTTGGACGCTCAGCTTGAGACACTGCAAACGCCTGTGGATAAGATCATTGTGATCGACGTTTGCGAGGACGCGGTCGTCGAGCGTATTTGCGGCCGTCGCAGTTGCCCCAAGTGCGGTGCGATCTATCACATTACGTTCATCAAGCCGGCCGTCGAGGGCGTTTGCGATAAGTGCGGCTTTGCGGGCGAGTTCGACCAGCGTGCCGATGACAAGGAAGACGTTGTCCGCCAGCGGCTGATGGCGTATAACGAGTTGACGGCGCCGTTGATTGAGTACTATAAGGACAGCGCTGCCGAGAAGGTTATGATCTTCGACGGCAACAAGAGCCCCGATGACGTTACCGCTGATTTGGTAGCGGAACTGAAGGCCTAGCCGGGTGGCTCTGATAAAGGATGTCCGCCGGTGGCCTATAAGCTGAAAAGCAAACGTGAGATTGAACTGATGCGAGCGGCCGGCAAGGTCGTGTACTCGGTTCTGAAGCGTTTGGGTGAGATTGCCGCCCCTGGCGTGACGACCGGTGAGTTGGACGCCGAGGCTGAAAGGATGTGCCGCGAGATGGGCGGCGAATGCCTGTTTAAGGGTGTTCCCGGACCGAGCGGGCCGTTTCCGGGCAATATTTGCTGCTCGATTAATGAGCAGGTCGTCCACGGGATACCCGGCGGGCGGAAGATTGCGGCCGGTGACCTGGTGAGTATCGACTTTGGCGTTCGTCTCGGCGGCTATTGCGGCGACGCGGCGACAACGTTGATGATCGGACAGGTCGATGAGCGACGTGCTGAATTGGTCGACGCGACGCGGCGGATGTTGGAAATCGCCGTGGAGATGTCGGCGCCGGGCGAACGTTGGAGCCGGATCGCCGAGGTGATGGCGGCCAGCGCCGGCGACCGCGGGTTCGGCGTTGTTCAGGAGTTTGTCGGGCATGGGATCGGCACCGAGATGCACGAGGAGCCCAAAGTGCCCAACTACGCCAGTTCGGCGTTGCGGGCGCACGATATTGTGCTCCGCGAAGGACTGGTGCTGGCGGTGGAGCCTATGGTGAACGTGGGAACCGCCGATGTGAAAGTCGAGAACGACGGTTGGACGGTGGTGACGGCCGACGGAAAGGCGTCTGCTCATTTTGAGCATATGCTGGCCATTACGGCCGACGGCGTTGATGTTCTGACCGACGGACGGTAATAGTGACCCAGGAAGTTCGGCGTATTCTTGGTATCGGCCCGAGTGCCGACGACCTTGAATGGCCCCATCGGATATAGAGCGATGAAAGTAAGAAGTTCAGTGAAACGCATTTGCGAGAACTGCAAGATCATTCGCCGTAAGGGCGTGGTTCGTGTGATTTGCACGAATCCCCGTCATAAGCAGCGGCAAGGCTAATAGCAAGGAGTAGGCATATGCCTCGTGTAGTTGGTGCAGACATCCCGGGCGACAAGCCGACGCGAATCGCGCTGCGATACATCTACGGTATTGGCCCGAAGCTTGCTGAAGAGATTTGCAAGAAGGCCGATCTGGACCCTCAGATGCGGGCGAAGGACCTCACTGAAGGTCAGCTCAGCAAGATCGCCGGCATTTTGGGCGCCGAGTACACGGTTGAAGGTCAGCTTCGCCGTCAGGTGCAGCAGAATATCGCCCGACTGCGTGACATCGGCTGCTATCGCGGCCTCCGTCATCGTCGCGGGCTTCCGGTTCGCGGCCAGCGGACCAAGACTAACGCCCGGACGCGTAAAGGCCCCCGTAAGACGGTCGCCGGCAAGAAGAGCGTGAAGGAAATGAGGTAGCACGTCCAGCCGATGACGGCGGTCGTGTAGACCCAGGATAGGAACGCAGAAGAGCATATGGCTAAGACCCGCAAGAAAGTCAGACGGAATGTCGCCAAGGGCGTGGCCCATGTGAAGGCGTCCTTCAACAATACATTGATCACGATCACCGACATGAACGGCGAAACGCTTTGCTTCGATTCCGCCGGCACCGTCGGGTTCAAGGGCTCTCGCAAGAGCACCCCGTTCGCCGCTCAACGTGCGGCCGAGCAGTGTGCGGTGAAGGCTCGCAAGATGGGTCTGGCCGAACTGGAGGTTCGGGTGAGCGGCCCCGGCCCCGGTCGCGAAGGCGCCGTGACGGCCCTGCAGGCGGCCGGCATGCGTATTTCGTCCATCGAGGACGTCACCCCGTTGCCGCATAACGGGTGCCGTCCGAGGAAGAAACGCCGCGTCTGATTCGTCTGAAGCGGCCGCGTAGCCCAAGTGGGTCCGGCCGTCAGCACACGCACGACCGGCCGCGGCGATGTCCGCCGCGGATCGAACGATCGCATAGGAGTAGGAGTAAAGATGGGACGGTACACAGGACCGAAATTCCGGCTGGATCGCCGCGAGGGCGTCAACTTGATGCTCAAGGGCATCCGTTCCCGCACATCCAAGCATCCGCTGGAGCGGCAGGGCCATGATAACGCCCCCGGCCAGCATGGGTGGCGTCGCAGTCGCACCAGCGAATACGGCATTCGGCTTCGGGAGAAGCAGAAGGTCAAGCGATACTATGGCGTTTGGGATAAGCAGTTCATGCGGTACTATCGCATGGCCGAGCGAGCCAAGGGCAACACGGGCGTCGCGATCCTGGTGATTCTCGAACGTCGTCTTGACAACACCGTTCACAAGATGGGCTTCGCGCCCTCTCGTTCTGCGGCTCGTCAGATCGTGGTGCATGGTCACATTCACGTGAACGGTCGCAAGTGTGATCGTCCGGGTTGCCTGGTGAACGTCGGCGACGTGGTGACGATCAAGGACAACCCCCGTAGCCAGGGGCTGATCCGCCGGAACCTGGAAGAGTTGGGCGCTCCGGTTCTTCAGAACTGGTTGACCCTGGACATGACGAAGCTCGAAGGTACGGTCGTCGGTTTGCCGACGCGGGATGACGTTGAGATCCCCGTCGAAGACCATCTGATCGTCGAGTTTTGCAGTCAGTAACTCCCTCGGGAGTTCCAAGAGCAAACGGTCCTGGTTGACGACCGCCGATCGGCGGGAACGTCAGCCGAACATGAAAGTCCAGAGGACGGAGGCAATAGCCGATGCGAATACGGTGGCGTGGTCTCGAATTACCGACGCGTGTGGTCAGCGATCAAGACGTGTCGACCCCGACGTACAATCGTTTCACGATCGAGCCCTTCGAACGGGGGCTGGGCACGACGATCGGAAACTCCTTGCGGCGCGTCTTGCTGTCGAGCATCCAGGGAGCGGCCGTAACGAGCGTGAAGATCGCCGGGGCGTTCCACGAATTCCAATCGATGCCCGGCGTGATGGAAGATGTCACCGACATCATCCTGAACGTCAAGAGCTTGATCGTCAAGATGCACAACCCCGGCGTCAGAACGATGCGGGTTGTCAGCTCGACCAAGGGTCCGGTGACCGCGGATATGATCGAGGCCGATCCGGCCATCGAGATTATCAATCGCGATCTGATCTTGGCGACGCTTTCGGAAGATCTCGACTTCGAGATGGAGATGACCGTCGATAGCGGGCGCGGGTACGTGGCCGCCGTCGAGTTGGCGCCTGCTGACGCCGAGCAGGACATCGGCATCATTTACGTCGACGCTTCCTTCTCGCCGGTTACGCGTGTGCGGTACGAAACCGAAGCGACGCGCGTGGGGCAGAAGACCAACTACGATCGCCTCATCCTGGAAGTGTGGACCGACGGAACGGTGACGCCGGAGATGGCCGTGGTCGAATCGGCCAAGATCCTCCGCAAGCACCTCAATCCGTTCGTTCAGTACTTCGACCTCGGCAGCGATCTGCCCATTGGCGTGGCTCCGGAGCCGGCCAGCGAAGAGGACCAGGAGCTGAAGGAAAAGCTGGCGATGCGGATCAGCGAGTTGGATCTGTCGGTCCGCGCCAACAACTGCCTCGAGTCGGCCGAGGTCCGCACCGTGGGCCAGTTGGCTTCGATGTCCGAATCGACGTTGCTGAAGGTTCGCAGTTTCGGCAAGACGAGCCTGCGTGAGATCAAACGCAAGCTGGCCGATATCGGACTGACGCTTGGGATGAACGTGAACTTGCCGGAAATGCCCGAGATATTGGGAATTGATGATGATGACGGCGTCGACGGCGACGGCGTCGGTGATGCAAACCACGAGGAAATGCAATAGCATCGGTCCGGCCCCCTCGGGCGCCGAATCGAATGAGTCTTGTTGAAGGTTGCCATTATGCGCCATCGCGTTAGCGGAAGAATTTTAAATCGTAACTCTGCCCATAGGAAGGCGCTGCGCCGTAACATGGCCATCAGCCTGTTCCAGCATGGGGCAATTCGCACCACCGAGGCCAAGGCGAAGGAGCTGAAACCCTTCGTCGAGAAGCTGATCACCACCGCGCGGAAGGGCACCCTTCACGCCAGGCGGTTGGTTAGCGCCGAGTTGGGGAACCGTCGCGGGCAACGCGGCGTGTTGTACGACAGCGACGAGAACGAACTGGATAAGACGATTCTCCAGATCCTCTTCGACGATATCGCCCCCCGCTACGCCTCTCGCCCGGGCGGATACACCCGCATTATCCGCATCGCCGAGCGACGGCTCGGTGACGGCGGTAAGCAGGTGATTCTGCAGTTGGTCGAAGAGATCAAAGCCGAAGCCGGCGGAGGTTCCAACTCTCGTCGCAAGCAGCGAGCGGTCAATCGTCACGAAGCCGCCGCCGCGGCCGGGACCGGCGAGACGGTCGCCGAAGCGCCTGTCGACGACGAGCCGACCGAAGCCGTCGAAGCCGAAGCTCCCGAGGCCGCCGCCGCCGAAGGCGAAGCCCCCGAGGCGGCCGACGCCGACGACGAGAAGAAAGCCTAGCAAAGACTCTATCGGTCAAGTATTCTGATGAGCCCGGCTTCTAGAGGTCGGGCTCGTCGTGCTTGATGGGGCGTTTGGCGGCATGCGGCACAGGTAGGAGCGGATGGATGGAACCCAACGCAGATCCAAGTTGCATCTTCTGCAAGATCGTCGCCGGTGAGATTCCGTGTGCGAAGGTTCTCGAAACCGACGACGCCCTCGCCTTCCTGGACGTCGCTCCGCTGGCGGATGGGCATGTTCTGCTGATTCCCAAGCGTCACATCGTTCGCCTCGACGAGATGAACGCCAGCCAGGCCGGGTTGATGCTGCGACACCTGCCCGCTCTCGGTCGAGCGGTGCGGCAAGCCACCGAATGCAGCGGCTATAACGTACTGCAGAACAACGGACGTGCGGCTGGGCAGGCGGTGATGCACCTTCATTTCCATATCATCCCACGTGATTGCGACGATCCGTTCCAGTTCAACTGGCCCGCGGGAGAATATGGCGAAGGTCAGCAGGAGGCTATGCTGGCCAAGATCCGATCCGCGATGGAAGGTTAGAGGCGTTGAGCCTTTCACGCACGTCGCCGCCAACGCGGCGTCGGAGCGGCCTCGGGGGTGGTTGACGATGCTTGTTCGGTACACGTATAATCCTTACACCACAATCGGTTGGGTGTGGCCGACTCGGGCAGTTACCTCGACGGTGAGTTTCGTTGCCTGAGAGGGGGAAACCGGATACCTTTGTCTCGGCGATCATAAATGACTTTTTCGGCACTACTACACGCGCTGTTCATGACACTGTATACCGTCGTCCTGGTTGCAGTCTCGATCTTCGGCTTCCACCGCTGGTCGCTGGTCTACCTGTACTACCGCCATCGCAATCGGCCCAGCGTGCCTCGCAACAATTTCGATGAACTGCCGCTGGTGACGGTGCAGTTGCCGATGTACAACGAGAAGTACGTCGCACGCAGGATCATCGAAGAGGCCTGCAAGATCGATTATCCTCGTCAGAAGATGCAGATACAGGTCCTCGACGACAGCACCGACGAAACCGTCGTCATCGCAACGGCGGCCGTCGAGAAGGCGCGGGCCGCGGGCGTCGATATTCAGTATATCCACCGCGGCAATCGCACCGGGTTCAAGGCTGGCGCTCTGGCCAACGGGCTCACCAGCGCCACCGGCGAGTTCGTAACGATCTTCGACGCCGACTTCATTCCCGAGCCCAGCATCCTTCGGCGGAGCATTCATTATTTCACCGATCCGAAGGTCTGCGTCGTTCAGACGCGGTGGGAGCACCTCAATCGCAAGGACAGCCTCCTGACGCGAGGGCAGGCGATCTTCCTCGACGGCCATTTCGTCATCGAGCACGTCGCCCGCAACCGCAGCGGGCGGTTCATGAGTTTCAACGGCACCGCCGGAACCTGGCGCCGCGAGGCCATCGCCGACGCCGGCGGCTGGCAGCACGACACGCTCACCGAGGACATGGATCTCAGCTACCGCGCCCAACTTCGCGGCTGGACGTTCATCTTTCTTCCGGAGTTAGGCGCCCCGGCCGAACTGCCCCCGGACATCAACGCGTTCAAGGCCCAGCAGCATCGCTGGACCAAGGGCGGCACGCAGACGGCGTTGAAACTGTTGCCGCGAATTTGGATGTCGAACGCTCCGTTGAAGGCCAAGATCGAGGCGACGTTCCACCTGACCAGTTTTACCGTGCACCTGTACATGGCGATCCTGGTGATGATGCTGTTTCCGGCGATGTTCATTCAGTCGGTCCCGCTGGCCGACGGAACGCCGTGGCGGATGATGTTCGATATCAGCATTTTCTCGCTGGCCACGCTGTCGGCGAGCACGTTTTACGTGTGCAGTCAACAGGAACTGTTCGGTTCGTGGCGAACCACGTTGAAGTATCTACCGTTCCTGATGGCGCTGGGAGTGGGGATGTGCGTCTCCAACACCAAGGCCGTGCTGGAGGCCCTGTTCGGCCGCCAGAGCGAGTTCGTCCGCACGCCCAAGGTCGGCGAAGGCGTCGATATCTACGCGACCGACGAGCCTTCATCGACGGCGAGGAAGTTCGATATCGTCCCCTGGCTGGAACTGTTGTTCGCGATCTACCTGACGGTCTGCACGGTCTTCTCCTTGCTGGACGCTCGGTCGCTGATGGGCGCGCCATTCCTGGTGATCTTCACCGTCGGTTTCTACTACGTCAGTATTCTGAGCTTCCGCATGCAATGGCTCCGCCGCCGCGCCGTCCGGATGGCCGCCGAAAAGGTCCGATCTGAGTAGACGCGCAGCGGTCTTCGGCGCTTGATGGCGGTCGGCACCTGGATCGCCCTTCGCCGGAGCAAGCATTCTCGGAACCGTCACCATGCCCACGGCCCTCACATCCCGTCGCCTTCTGGCCGATGTCCTTTGCCGCTTGGTCGACCAGTACGGTCGGCGTTCGTGGGAATCGCACGGTCCGCCGGTCGACGTGTTGATCGGGACGATCTTGTCGCAGTCGACCAGCCGCGCGAACAGTCGAGCGGGATACCGACGGCTTGTCGAATCGTTCTCGGGCGCCGAGTCCACCTGGGACGCCGCGGCCGACGTCCCGGTCGGGCGCATCGAGCGATGCATTCGCGTCAGCGGCTTGTCACGCCAGAAGGCGCCTCGAATCAGAAAGATCCTCCGCGACATCCGCGCCGAGCGGGGAGCGATCGATTTGGCTTTTCTGGGCGACGCGACCCCCGCCGCGGCGTTCGAGTATCTATGCCGTTTCAAGGGCGTCGGCCCTAGTACTCTGTCCCAGGGATAATGTGGTGTTATGACGCCGCGCCGGTGATGTGGATGTAAGGAAGAAAAGTGACGGCATATTGGTTGATATGCCGAGCTTTTCTGACGCAGCAGACGCATCATCGCCGCAAGTCAGAACACCACAGTATTGCTGGGACAGGGTACTAGAGCACTTTGCATAATACCTGTCGCCTTCATGCTGGTTGCGGCATCGGTTGGCGGCGTCCGTTTCCATCGCCATAGCAAAGGCTATGGCTGCTTCAACGTCCTTGCCAGCCTCGTCCTCACCTACGCCTGAACACGACATCTATTATGCAAAGTGCTCTAAGACCGCCTATTGCGTGTTGATGTTCAGCTTCGGTATGCCGGTCTTTCCGGTCGACACCCACATTCTCCGCATCGCCATTCGCCTGGAGGTTCTTCCTGCCGGAACGTCGGCCGAGGCGGCCCACGACTTGCTGACCCCGTTGATTCGCCCCCGGGACCGGTACGCGATGCACCTGTTGCTGATCGCCCACGGCCGAGCCGTGTGCCGGGCGAGGAGCCCGCGTTGCGACGATTGTCGGCTGTTGGAACTGTGCCCGTGGGGGCGAGGGGTGATGGACCGGTCGTGACTCCATCGCCGACGCGACCGCGGCGGCCCCGAGCCAATGAAGAATGCGATGGCGAGGATCGCGCGCCTGGTAGTCCTTCTGGCATTGTCCGTTTCGATCGCCACAGAACTGCCATGGCTGCTTCAACGTCATCGCCACGCTCGTTCTCGCCACGCTCGTTCTCGCTCACGCTTGGCTCGGGCAACCCGCGGCGCCCAAGCGGAGATAATCTCATGCTGGACTTCATGCCAGGGACAGAATACCAGGGCCGCGACAGCGGTCCGTGGATCGAGACGGCGCAGGCCCGTCCCCCCGGCGGTGTTGACGGCGGGGGCGAGGTGAGTACACTGGTGTGTGGCGATGCATGGCAGGCGTCTTGCGGAGAGGGTGAGATTGTCTTCATCGCGGGCAGATGACCGATTCCATTCTGACTGGGGCATCGCTTGGGGGCTCGCCTCCTACGCCGGTCCGGGCCTCAGACATATCGCGGCCTGTGCATATAACTACCACGAAAGGGCTGGTGATGATCCGATTCGCGTGTAATGGATGCGGCGCCAACTTCAAAGTTGACGACTCCAAGGCCGGCAAGAAAGGTAAGTGCCCCAAGTGCGGCGCGGCGCTGGCCATTCCCTCGCCGGAGGCTGAACTCGATTTCGCCGAGGAGTTGATCGATCCCCGCATGGCGACTCCGATCCCCACCGCCAAGGTCTCCCGGTCCTCCGGCGGCAGGTCGATATGCCCCAGTTGCGATCAGACCTTGGCGGCCAATGCTGTGATCTGCGTCCGTTGCGGCGTGAAGGCGAGCAGCGGTCGGCCTGTCATGACATCATTCGAGCCCGATCTGGACGACCTCTACACCCGGGCCGAGACCATTGTCGGCTGGCTCAGTTGGTTGTTCCCGACAGGGCTGCATCCGATCGCCGCCGAGGCCGGCGGGGGCAAACGGCCGGTGGCTACGTGGCTGATCTTCGCGATTACGGTCTTGGCCAGCGTGGGGTTCTTCGCGGCCAACATGGGCGGCGACGGCAAGGCCGCAATGAACTTGATGCTCTGGGACAATGACGCCATGTCGGCCCGGGAATACGCTGTCGCGGCCTATATCGACGCCGGTGTGGACGAGGCGTTCTTCGATGAAAACCCGGCGGTCGGGGAGGTCGAGTACGCAGACGGAACCTCAGATACTGTCGATCGTTCCGAGCTTGATGCGGCCGTCGATGATCTGACCTATGAACTGTCGGGAGAGATCGGTCAGTTCCAGCCGTTGCAGCTCATTACCCACGCATTCCTGCACGGGGGGCTGCTGCACTTGGCTGGCAACATGCTGTTCCTGATCGTGTTCGGTACGCGTGTGAACAGCGTCATCGGCAATGTTCCCACGCTGATCCTCTACCCGTTGCTGGGGGTGATCGCAGGGTGGGCTCACATGGCCTCGGTTTCCGGCGGCGTGCCGATCCCCATGCTCGGCGCCTCCGGGGCCGTCATGGGGATGTGCGGGTTGTACCTGATCCTGTTCCCGCTCCAGAAAGTCCATATGGTCGTATGGTTACGGATGGGGCTCATCACAGGGTTCAGACTGTTCAAGAAGATCTTCTCGTTGCCGGGCATCATCGTCGTGGGCGCCTATATTGCATTCGACGTGCTGTACGTGGCCGCCAAGTTGGAATCCGGCACCGCTCACTGGGCTCACATCGGCGGCTTCATCGCCGGCGTCGTCGCCGCTATCGTGGCGATGATGATCCGCCTGGTTCCCCCCGGAGCGAACCTGCTGTCCATCATCGGCGGCAAATACGCCTGGCTGATTATCGGTCGACCGACGCGGCGGCCATGACGGCGCCTCAACGGGAAGCCAGCCAACTCCACATTGTCGATGGGACAGAGTCCTACGCGTAGTACGTGTCGAGGATTTTCGGGATGTCCTTGCCGCAGTCGGACTGGATGAAGGCGGTGCGGACCGGACGGGGGGTGGGGTGGACCTTGGCGTAGCGGATGCCGAAGCGGTTCATCATGGCCGGGCCGTTTCGCGGGCCGAAGAACTCCAGGCACATGGCGTAATGCTCGCGGAGCACCCGGGCCTGCTCGACCACGGTCGGAGCCGCGGCCGGTTGACCGGCGAGGAGTTGGCGGAACTGGCCGAAGATCCAGGGGTTGCCCAGGGCGCCGCGGGCGAAGGAGACGCCGTCGACGCCGGTTTCGACCAGCATGCGGACGCCGTCGGCGGCGGTCATGAGGTCGCCGGATCCGATGACGACCCGGTCGGCGAAGCGGCGTTTGACGCTCGCGAGGAACGCCCAATCGGCCGGGCCGCCGTAGCCGGCGCGGACGGAGCGGCCGTGGACGCAGATGGCGGCGAATCCGAGGTCGAAGGCCGCCTCGGCGATTCGCCAGAACGCGTCGTGGGTCGTATCATCGTCGTCGAAGCTCCGTCGAAGTTTCACCGTCAGCGGTACATCGACCTCCTCGGCGACCGCTTTGAGCGTGGCGATGGCGGTTTGCGGCGCTCGCATCATGTGCCCGCCGCGACGGCGCCGAAGGGCCTTGCGGACCGGGCAGGCGAAGTTCAGATCGATCACGTCGGCGCCCATGGCCACAACGCGCCCGGCGGCCTCGGCCACCGACGCCGGTTCGCGGCCCATAATCTGACCGGCGATGAGGTGGTCCTCGTCGGGGATCTGTATAAGCTTGCGGCGGAGTTTTTCGCCTTGGTTGATCGACGTGTCCAGCGTCACCTCGGTCGCGCAATACTCGGCGCCCAGCCGTCGGCAGACGAGCCGGTACGACAGATCGGTATACCCGGCCAGCGGGGCCAGCACCGCCGGGGCGGTCAATTCGATCGGGCCGATCCGGAGAGGTTGGACATTCATCGGAGCACTCATTGCCGATAGTATAGCAGCCGGCGGAGGGGGGGGGAACTCGAAGGGGAGAATCCGGTCGGCTCGGCCCGGTTCCTTTGGCGGGGCCGAGTGGGAACTCGAGGCGAAAATCCGGTCGGCTCGGCCCGGTTCCTTTGGCGGGGCCGAGTTGGTAGAATAACGGGTCTATGAGTAATGAAGAACCGACAATCGTCAACCTGATTTCGCTGGGCTGTCCGAAGAACCTCGTCGACAGCGAGAAGATGCTCGGCCTATTGGCCGAGGCCGGCTGCATCGTGGGCGCCGACGCGGACCAAGCGAACGTGATTATCGTGAACACCTGCGGGTTTCTCGCCTCGGCGCGGGACGAATCGACCGAAGTTATCGCCGAAGCGCTGGCGATGAAGGAAGCCGGATCGGTCCGTCGGGTGGTCGTCGTCGGGTGCATGGCCCAGCGGGACGGCGACGAGTTACGCCGGGCCTTGCCGGGTGTCGACGCGGTGGTGGGGGTGAACAATCGCGCCGATCTGGTCGAGGCGGTGACGGCGACGACGGAGGTTACGGCGGTCGATGCGTATCGGCGCAGCGCCGACAGTCCGGCGGTCGGCGACGACACGTCGCGGCTGCGATTGACGCCGGCGCATACGGCGTATCTGCGTATCAGCGAGGGCTGCGGCCAAGGGTGCAGCTTCTGCACCATCCCCGCTATTCGCGGCCCGTTCCGCTCCAAGCCGATCGACCGCATCATGGCCGAAGCGGCCGAGTTGATCGCCGACGGGGCGGTCGAATTGAATCTGATCGGTCAGGATACGACCAGCTATGGCGGGGATATCGGCTACGACGCCGGCCTGGCCGGGCTGCTGGCCGAACTCAACGGGCTGGATCGCGTGCGGTGGATCCGCCTGATGTACGCGTATCCGTCGCTGGTGACCGACGAGATCATCGACGCGATCGCCGAGTGCGAGAAGGTCGTCAAGTACATCGACGTGCCGCTGCAGCATGTGGCCGACGGCGTGCTGAAGCGAATGCGGCGCCGGACGAGCGAGGCCGAAACCGAGCGGCTCATCGAGCGGCTCCGCAGCCGCGTTGAGGATATGACGATTCGGACGACGTTCATTGTGGGGTTCCCCGGCGAGACCGACGCCGAGTATCGGCGGTTGCTGGCGTTTGTGGAGGCGGCCCGCTTCGACGCGATGGGGGTGTTCGCCTTCTCCCCCGAGCCCGGCACGGCGGCCGCGAAGATGGACGGGGCGGTCGATCCGGAGGTGGCCGCCAAGCGGGTGGAGGAGTTGATGCTCGCCCAGCAGGAGATCGCGCTGGCCGCCAACGCCGCCCGTATCGGAAAGTCGATCGAGGTAATGGTCGACGGCGTCGATTCCAACGGGTATTGTGTCGGCAGGCACGCCGGACAGGCGCCCGACGTCGACAGTGTGTGCTACCTGACCGACCCGGCTCCGGCGGGAGCCTTTGTGCGAGCGACCGTGGCCGAGTACAGCGAGTACGACCTGATCGTAACGCCTTCGAAGGCGGCCTCGCGACGCAAACGCCGCCGCCGATAAGACTTGGCGGCCCTTGATGGGTGGACAGCGATGGTGTATCCGAAATTGCCCAACCAGATCACGCTGGGCCGATTGGTCCTGGCGATTGTCTTCTTCTCGCTGCTGGCCGTCGCCGACATCGTTCCAGAGCCCGACGTCGGGCTGCTGATGGCGGCGTTCGTGATCTTCATCATCGCGGCTCTTACCGATATCCTCGACGGCTACCTGGCCCGCAAGTGGAACGTAACCAGCGCGTTCGGGCGGATCGCCGACCCGTTCGTCGACAAGGTCATCGTCTGCGGCGCCTACGCGCTGCTTTCGGGGAGCAACTTCGTCTTCCCCGGCGGCGAGGCCACCAGCGAACTGGAGCGGACGATGTCCCCCTGGCTCCACGGCGGTATGGCCAGCGCCGTGCAGGCGTGGATGGTGGTGGTGCTGATCGCCCGGGAGTTCATCGTTTCGGGCATTCGCGGCTTTAGCGAGAGCCAGGGACTGGCGTTCCCGGCGACGTCGATGGGTAAAATCAAGATGGCCGTTCAGAGTACGGCGATCTGCGTTGTTCTCTTCCAGGTCGCCCTGCTGCCGGAGGCGGCGTGGGCGGTGGTTCTGAAGATCGCCCTGGTGTGGGGAACCGTCATCGTCACGATTCTCAGCGGGCTCACCTACGTGGGTCGGGCTCGCAAGTTGCTGGTGGAGGCGACCCGTGGATAGGCTCAAGACGCTGGCGGTGACCGGCCTGGGGACCGGGTATCTGCCGATCGCACCGGGCACGTGGGGCTCGGCGGTGGTGGTCGCGTTGTATCTGCTGATCGGCCGGATCGACGGCGAGCGTTCGTATGCGGTTGACGCCGCGATGGTCTTGGTGGTGGTGGTCAGCAGCGTCATCTGCGTGGCCCTGGGGCCGTTCGCTGAGCGTCACTTCGGCAAGAAAGATCCCGGCCAGGTCACGATCGACGAATGGGCCGGACAGGCGGTGGCGTTGATCGCTCTTCCGGCCGCCGGCGTTGGCGGCGCCCTGACAGCCGCGGGTGTGGCGTTCGTGGCGTTCCGCGTATTTGATATCCTCAAACCAACGCCGGCGCGGCAGTTGGAGAAACTCCCCGCCGGATGGGGTGTACTGTGCGACGATCTAGCCGCGGGCGTCTACGCCAACATCGCCGCTCAGATGATCGTGCGATTTGTCGTTTAGTGCGGGCCGCCGGATGGGGGGTAGGGCCATTGCCGTTGGAATAAATCTCTATTAGAGCGGTGCGCGATTGACCGATGGGTCCAAGCCGGCTGCGGTATCGCCATAGCGTTGCTATGGCTGCTGTTACGTCCGCGCCACGTTCGTTCTCGCTCATGCTCGGTTCCCGCATCTCAATCGTGAATGGCTCCAGAGCCGGAGTACAGCTCAAGTCGAACGACAATTCTGTCGCTATCTAGATAGGCTCATCCCGCTCGGCGGGGAGCTTGGAATGATATGTGATCTGGAAGCCAGGAGTTTCACCTCGTCCCGGTAGTTTCGCCAAAGACAAGCCTGCGCCTGCCCGGAATGCAGGCATTACTGTCGGCTTGTCGCCGGTTCTCTGATGCGACTGTGCCAGCCGCCGCGACTGTCCGGAACAACCATGCGGCGAATTCATAATTGCCCAGAGGCGCGCCCAGCGTCTCGCATTTCGAGAGGTCCAGTATGTTCAAGCAGCTAACTGTCGGGAAGAAGATCGGACTGGGGTTCGCTACGGTGCTCGCCCTGCTGGTCGTGTTGGCCGGCGCCGCCGTCTATGGCGTCAATGGCATGCGAGGTGGGGTGACTACGTCGATTGACGTAGGCAAGTTGAATGCCGAATTGCTGTGCAGGAAGGTGGATCATCTCAACTGGACGGCCAAGGTCAGCGCCCTGTTCACCGACGACGAGGTTACGCAGGTGGACGTCCAGACCGACGATCACAAGTGCGCGCTGGGCAAGTGGCTCTACGGCCCCGATCGCAAGGATTCGGAGGCGTTGGCGCCCGCTCTGGCGCCGATCCTGTCGGAAGTCGAAGGTTATCACGCGACGCTGCATGAGTCGGCGATCGAAATTCAAGGGCACGCCGCCCAAGGCGCTGACGGCATGGAACTGGCGAGGAATGCGTTCCAGACCCGGACGCTGCCGACGCTCGCCAAGCTCCAGAAGCTTCTGGACGGCGCCAACTCGCATCTAGAGGAGACAGCCGACCAGGTCAACGCCGACGTGTTCGCCCAAGCGTCGTCGACGCGGCTGATCGTGACCGTCGCATCGATCATCGCCATTGTCACAGGCGTTGTGATCGCGACGATTATCGCCCGAGGCGTCTCCAAGACCCTGCGGAAGATCATTGCCAACCTGAATGAGGGCTCCGCCCAGGTCGGCGAGGCCAGCAGCCAAGTGGCGACAGCGAGCCAGTCGTTGGCCCAGCAGACTTCCGAGCAGGCGGCCTCGTTCGAGCAGGCGTCGGCCGGCGCCGAGCAGATGTCCGCGTCATGCAAGCAGAACGCAGACAACGCCAAGCTCGCCCAGGAAGTTACCGCCCAAGTCAGTTCCACCGCCGAACAGAGCGCCGAGGCGATGACGAAGATGACCACCGCGATTGATGACATCAAGAAGTCCTCCGACGAAACCGGCCGGATTATCAAGACGATCGATGAGATCGCCTTCCAGACCAATCTATTGGCGTTGAACGCCGCGGTCGAGGCCGCTCGGGCCGGTGAGGCCGGCAAGGGGTTCGCCGTGGTCGCCGAGGAAGTTCGCAACCTCGCTCAGCGAAGCGCCGAGGCGGCCAGGAACACCGCTTCGATGATCGAGAAGTCCGCTCGCAACGCCGATCGCGGCGTGGAAATCACCCGGTCGGTGGGAGAGTCGTTGGCCGACGTCGCCGACGGTGTTCGCAAAGTGGACACCCTGATCGGCGAGATCTCCGATGCGACGGTCGAACAGGCCCAAGGCATCGAGCAGATCAACGAGATCGTAACCCAACTCGATCAGAGCACCCAAGCCAATGCCGCTAACGCCGAAGAGTCGGCCTCGGCTGCTGAAGAACTGGACGCCCAGGCCGTCGCGATGACCGGGCAGGTCCGCCTACTGGCCCAACTGGTCGACGGAAGCGATTCGGCGGCGGGAGCGGTCCCGGCCTCCTCCGGCAGCGACGACCCTTGGCACATGATCGCTCAGACGCCTGCGGCTTCGACGGCCAAATCGACTGTTGCAGCGGGTGAGTCCGGCCTGGCCGACTTCTAATACACCGCACGCACCGCCGGCGATCGCCCCGCTGGGGGGGGTCGCCGGCGTTTCTTCTGATCCATGACGGAGTAGCGGGGAGTTCTCTCCGCCGGAAGCTTGCCGTTACTAGCCCCCTGCAGTGCAGGGGGTATGGGGACGGATGGTATTCCTATTGTGGATGTAACGCTGATCGGCGGAAACCGAAAGCTCGATCCGCATTCTGTCCGTTCGCTCCCGTCTCGACCCCCCGCACTGCGGGGGGCTAGTACTCTGTCACACCAAAACCTACTAACTCCGCTTGTGGCGAACGGTCATCTGCTTCGTCAGAAAAACTCGGCATATCCTCGAATATGCCATCGTCTTTCTTCCTTGCATCTGACCATCCGGCACGGCGCGGACCTAGCAGGTTTTGGTGTGACAGAGTACTAGTAACGGCGGGCGCTCATCGGAAGGACTCCCCACGAATCGCGGATGAACCTCACATGGGCATAGTCCGCGCGAGCGTATGGCTTCTGTGCGTGGGGAGGACATCAGTTCGTTTCGGTCGCCGACAGCTCCGTCGATAGCGCCGCCAGCAGCCCGAGCAGTGTTGAGAGGAAGGCCGGCACGAGGGCGATGGCGATCGATTCGGAGAGACTCGCCACACCGGCAATCGGCCACAGTACGCTCGCTGTGATGGTGAACGCGGCGATCAGCAGCCCGCACAGTGCGCCCATGGTGATCCGCGATCCGGTGGATGCGCCAGCGGCGAGCCGGCAGGTCCATAGCCCCCCGAGCACCGCCGCCAGGGCCATCATCCACCCTCCGACGATCGGCTGGGCGAGCGGCCGGCCGCCGAGTGTGGCGATCCAGGCGGGCATCTGCGCCACAACGATCCAGGCCGCCAGGGCGATCAGCGGCATGTGCCACCGTCGCGGTTTGAGCGATTTTCGCTGCTCGGCGCGAAGGGTCATCTGCCGGCGAATCGTGAGGGGGCGGTTGTAGAACAGGTCGAACACCGCGTGCTCGGCCAGGGCGCCGTGCTCGCCGAAGACCGGCAGAATGTGCACCGCCTCGGTGGAGAAGCGGCCCGCCATGAACCGGGCGATCGCCGGGTAGTGATACGCCATCTGGATCGGGAACGACAGGTATCCGATGTACTTCCAGAAGCCCATCCACACGGCGATTTTGTAGTCTTTGTAATTGCGGTCCTTGATGACCATCGCCACCACGTACAGCCCGCGGACGATGGAGCCCGGGGAGATCGGCGTCACCTGGAAGGCCGCGAGGATGGCGACGGCCCGCACGAGGTTCTGTTTCGGCGACAGGGCGCCGTCCCAGTAGAAGATCGCGACGGCCACCGAGACGATCTGCGTTACCGGCAGCGTGCAGACGTGGACGGCGAGGCTCTTGAGGTATTTCTGAATGAACGGCTCGCTCAACTGCCCACGGATCGTCTCGGCCTCGTCGGCGCTGACCATCCCATGTGCGAGCCCGTCATCGAGCATTTCCAGCATCCATTGCTCGCGGACATCGGCGTTGAAGTACAGTTTGAACGGTCGCGTGACGATGTAATGCAGCTTGGACGCGGCGAATTTCGCATCGGAGAAGAACCGATGCAACCCCGCCGGCAGCACCGCCAGCGGAAGGTTGGCCGCGTAGAACAGGACCGACGTCTTCACGCGCAGGGCTCGTTCTTGCGATACGCGTCCGTGGCGGGTCCACGTGATGAGGTTCTCGGCGATTCGCGCCTTGGCGGCGCGCTGAAAGTACGCCGGCGACGTGAGCATCCGCCCGTAATGGCTTCGCAGGTCGGCCCGGCCCCATACGGCTCGGATCAGTCGAGCGAGGCCCCCCAGTACGATTCCGCCGACGAGTCCGCCGGCCGCGAGGGTCGCCCAGGTCATGGCCGGTTCGCCTTGCCGGCTGAACATTGCGGCGATGCCGGCGCCGATCAGCCCCAGCACGCCGGCCACCTTCGCCAGCGAGGCCATGGCGATGCACAGGCCCGTCATCGCGAACAGGGCGGTTCGGATTCGCGAGCGGCCGAGTTTCTCGCAGCAGGCGTCGTCGGCGATCGACCGAACGCGCCAACTGGTCACCGCGGCGTCAAAGATCGAACCCCACAACTTCCCGCTGGTCAGCAGGCGAACGTGGTTGTGCGTGACGTCGATCATCGAGTTGCGATAGGCGCCTTCGGTGCGTTTGAGTTCGTCGAGTGCGTCGCCCATGTCGGCGAAGGTGTCGGCGTGGGCGTCGACGTAGGTTTGGAGTTTGTCGACGTTGCCGCGATCGAACTGCACGAGGCTGCCGCGTTGGAACAGGCCGTCGCCGATCAGTTTGATATCGCCGGGGCTCATCGGTAGACAGCACAGCAGCGCCAGCCCAGCCCGAAAATCGACGGCCGTCAGTCCCGCGGCCGGGTCGCCTTCGCTGTCGAGCCGCTTGAGGCAGTTGGGCTGGCTCTTGCAGGTCCACCATTCGTACTGACGACCCAACTCCGGGGCGCCCACCTGGTGGAACAGTTTGACGATCCGGGCCATGAAATCCTTCTTCGCCCGATACTCCGGGGCGCCGAGGCCCTCTTGCTCGATCGGCTCGCCGACGCGCCATTTCTTGCGTTCGGCGAGATTGTCGTCGACTTCGAAGATCCAATTGCGGCCTTCCAGCCATTCGCTGAGCTCCCCGCAACTGCCCATCCGCTCATCGACGAACGTGGCCATGATATCGACCACGGCTCGCTCGGAGCCGAATTCGATCGACGCGGCCCGCCGGATGAACTTCTGCCACAAGGCGCCCGAGCGAGCGGCGTCGGGGTTGACCTGTAGCGAGAACGGCGCCTGGAACCCGATCCAGTAGATGAGGTTTCGGAAGCGGATCGACCCTCCCGACGGGGGGATCAGGATCTTCATGGCGTACTTGTCGCCGGCGTTGAGCCCGGCGATGGGTCCGCCTTCGACGGCTTTGACGATAACCCGGTAGACCTGCCCGGCGAATCCGCCGCCGACGAACTTGTCGATGACCAGTCGCACGGTCGCCTCGGCAGCCGGCGCGACGCCGGTGACGGCGTAGGTCAGCTCGGCTCCGGCCTCATAGCGGTCGATCCGCATGGGCCGAACCACGCCTGCTGCGTCGAAGGCTTCGGCGAGTTGCTCGTAGGTGTTGGCCGCGGGCGATACCGTCATATGAATCTCCACCGATGATCTACGGGTCGTCGTTGCCGGCTTAGGGCGCTTATCTATATCGGTTATAAACGGTTGGAACTAGCAGCAAGTTCGGCGAAATCCGGCCGATTGCCCCGGTTCGCCTCGACAGCCTCTTGAGCCCGGCCGCCGTCGCGGTAACAATGGCTCCCATGGGCGACGCATCGAATCATCGGGATCTGCCGGGGGCCATCCTCGCCTGTCGACCGGGCGCGGTGGTGGTGACGGGACCGGTTCGCTCGGGGAAGACCGACGCGGCTCTGGCCCTGTACGAGCACTACCTCACCGACCCGACCGCCCCCGGATGTGTGTTGCTGGCTCCGAATCGGCTGACGGTGCAGCAGCTTCGCCGGCGGTTGCTCCAGCGGAGCTCGACGGGGGTGCTGGTCGCGCCGGCGGTGATGACGTTCACGTCCCTGGCGGGGCTCATCTCCGAGGCGGCTGGAGCCGGGTATGGGCGGATTTCGCCGGTGCATCGGCGGATGGCGCTCAAAGGCATCATCGCCGACCGGGTCGCGGCCGGCGAACTGGAAGCCCTCGGCGCGGTGGCCGATACGCCGGGATTGGTCGTGGCGGTCGATCGCGCCGTCGCCGAACTGAAGCGGGCCGCCGTCGAGCCCGACGCCCTGGCCGCGGCCTGCGGCGGCGGGGCGGGCAAGCATCGCGACCTGCTGACGATCTATCGAGCGTACCAAGAGTATCTTCATGAGTCGGCCCTGTACGACGAAGAAGGCTGCCTGTGGCAGGCGCGTGACGATCTGGCGGCGATGGACCGCTCGCCGCTGACTGGCGTGGCGGCGGTGGTGGCCGACGGGTTCACCGATTTTACGCCGACGCAGTTGGGAATTCTCCGCTTGCTGTCGGCCGACCTTGAGCGACTGGTGATTACGCTGCCGTATGACGCCCAGCCCCAGCGGAAAAAGCTGTGGCGATGGACCTCGCGCCAGTTGCAGCGGATCGAGCGGACCTTCGGCGGCGAGTGCCAGCATGTGACGGCCGCGGCTGCCGACGACCGCGGACCCACCGGCGGGCTGCTCGATACGCTGTTCGCGCCGATCGCGCCGGCCGCCGACTGGCCCGAAGGGCTGGCCGCCGTCGAAACGGCCGGGCTCGACAGCGAGTGCCGGGCGATTGCGCGGTGGGCCAAGGGCCTGCTGGCCTCCGGCGTCGCGGCCGACCAGATCGCCGTCATCGCTCGACGAATCGACCCCTACGCCAAGACCCTGCATCGAGTGTTCACCGAAGCCGGCCTGCCGGCCCCGTCAGCGGAGTTGTCCCTGGCCGACACGCCCCCGGGGCGGATGCTGCTGGGTGCGGTGCGGATGGCCGACGGATTCGCCTCCGCCGACGTGCTGGCGGTGCTGGGGTCCAGCTATTTCCGGGCGGCCTCGCTGGAGGCGTTCTCCGCCGAGACCGTCGACGTCGCCGGGGCGATCATCCGTCGAGCCAATGTTCAAGGCGGCCGTCAAGCCTACGCCGCGGCCGTTGAGCGAATCGCCGGGCGTATCGCTCGCATCACCGCCGACGGCGACGATGAATTCGTCACGCCCCTGGACGCCTACCTCGCCCGGATGGGGCCTGACGGAATCGCCGCCGCCGGGCGGATGATCGAGGGGCTGCTGGCGTCGGTCGACGCGATCGCAGCCAGCGGGTCGCTGGCCGAATTGGCCCAAACGTGTGCGGCCCTGCTTTCGATGGCGACGGCGCCGATCGCCGCCGGCGATGACGCATCGATCGCCGCCGATCTGCGGGCTCGGTCGGCCTTGGCGACGGCGCTGGACGAATTGATCTCGCTTGCAGACGTCCCCGGCGCCGGCCGGCGGCTCACGGCCGCGGCGTTTCGGGCGCAACTGACGACCGTGTTTGACCAAACGCCGGCCCCGGCGGCTCGGGTCACCGGGGCGATCCTGCTGGCCGACGCCCTCGACGCTCGCGCGGGTCGCATGGATCACGTCTGGCTGGCCGGTCTCAACGAGGGGGCCTTCCCGGCCCCGGCGGGCGATCAGGCGCTCATGGGCGAGGCCGACCGCAGGCGCTGGGCCGAGGCGGCGGGACTGCCGCTGGATGTGCGGGAAGACCTGACCGCCCGGGAGATGCTGCTGTTCTACCTCACGCTGGCCCGGGCCGACCGGACGCTGTCGATCAGTTGGCACTATAGCGACGACGCCGGCCGACCGACCGCGGCCAGCGGGTTCGTCGATGCGCTGCTGAGGCCGACCGGCCGACCGGCCGAGCGAATTCTCACACTGCCGCCGGCGGAGTTCGCCCCGCCGATCGAGCGGATCATCAGCCGGCGCGAACTGCTCAATTCGGCCATGGGGGCCGCGGCGGATCGGTCGGACCCGACCGACAACTCCAGCCGACGCGTCGCCCTGCACCTGGCGCGCTGTCAACAGTTGCTGGGGCGCCTGGCCGGGCCGTTGTTCGCCTGGCGCCGGCGATGGGCGGCGGAATTGTGCGGCCCCTGGGATGGCGTGCTCGACGACCCGGCCCTGCTGGCCGATCTTCGTCGGCGGATTCCCGGGGAGGTGGTGCTTTCGGCCAGTCGGCTGAACACGTATCTGAGTTGTCCGTGGCGGTACTTCGCCGAGAGGGTGTTGAACCTGGCCGAACTGCCCGAGCCCACCGAGACGATGCTGCCGCGGCATCGGGGCTCGCTGGTGCATGCGGTTCTGCGGCGGATGATCGCGGCGATGAGCGAACGCGGCGACGTCTTCGCCGCCGACCTGGCCACCCCGGCGGCGATGGAGGCCCTGGACGCTGCAATCGCCGCCGAAGCGGCCGCGGCCGAGGGTCGCGTGGCGTGCCGGGGGCTGTGGGAGAACGAACTTCGCCAGCTCCGTCGCGACGTCGCAACCTACCTGCTCCGCCACGGAGGCCTGCCGCTTCCGGGTCAGCGCGTGAACATGCTAGAGGCGCCCTTCGGCATGGCCGGCCCCGGTGGGGGCGATGCGGCCGACCCGGTGGTGCTCAACGGGCCCAGCGGCGCCGTTCGCCTGCGAGGGATGATCGATCGGGTCGACGTGATCGACACCGCCGACGGCCCCAAGGCGTTCGTGATCGACTATAAGACCGGCCGACTGCCCGACCTGGCCGACGATGTGCAATTGCCCGTCTACATCCACGCGGCCGCGGCGCTCACCGGCCTTCCGGTCGCCGGCGGGGCGTTCCACGCCGTCAGCCGAGACGCTAAGACCGATCGGTATCTCGCCGAAGTGAAGATCGCTCGTAAGAAGGTCGTCGACGATGACGTCTACACCGACCACCTGGCCGCACTGGAGGACAAACTTCAGGAGGCCGTCGCCGGCGTGGCGGGGGGGCGGTTCGCCGTGATGGCCGCCCACAAATGCGTCCAGACGTATTGCCCCTTCCGTCGCATCTGCGGCTACAGCGACGCGAGGCGTTCGATTAAGGCCGGCGCCGCCGATGAGAGGGCGACCGATGAGTGAATTCACGCTGACCGAGGCCCAGACCGCCGGAATCGAGCGGACCGACTTGAGCATGGCGGTGACCAGCGGCGCCGGTTGCGGCAAGACGTTCGTCCTCGCCCGTCGCTACGTGAAACTCCTTCTCGATGACGGCCGCCCCGACGCACCGGGGCGAATCGTGGCGGTGACGTTCACCGACAAGGCCGCCATCGAGATGCGTCAGCGAGTCGCGGCGCTGCTGGCCGAACGGGCCGAAGCCGCCACCGACGAGCAAGACCGGGAACTGTACGCCGAATGGCTCAGTCGGATTCCCGACGGGCGGATCAGCACCATTCACGGGTTCTGTAGTTCGCTGCTGAGGGCCAACGCGATCGAGGCGGGGCTGGACCCGGCGTTCGGCGTGGGGGCTGACGAATTCGCCCGTCGGCGGATGCTTCGCGAGGCGATCGCCGAGGCGACCCGGGAGGCGTTCGATTCGCCCGATGAGCATCAAGACGCGTTGCTCGATGCGGTCCCCTTCGCTCGGATTTGCGACATGCTGGCCGCGGCGGTGGACGAACGATGGCGGTGGTCGTCGGCCGACTACGCCGATCCGGACGCGACGCTGCGGCGATGGACCGAGTTGCGAGCGCAAACCCAGAGCCAGACGTGGGAGGCGTGGGATCCGGCCGACGTCCAGCGCAGCCTCGACAACCTGGGCGGGGCGACCTGCTCGAATCCATCAGACAAACTGGCGGTCCATCTTGGCGAGCAGATCGAGCTGATGAGCGAGCTACTCGCCAACCCCGACGCCAGAACGCCGGCCAACTTCGCTCGCGTCAAGTCGGCCGGGAACAGGGGTTCAGCGGCGGCCTGGGGGGGCAAGGAAGCGATGATCGGTATCCGCGATCAGTTGCGGAGCCTCGCCAAACGGTTCGGCGAAATCGCCTGGCTGTTCGCGCCGATGGGCGACGCCGACTTTCGCTCGGCCAATTGCCTGATGGCGCTGACGGCTCTGGCCGATCGGGCGGCCGAACGATACGCCGCGGCCAAGCGGGCGGCGGGCGTGCTGGACTTCGTCGACCTGCTGGTGCTGACTCGCGACTTGCTGGCGAGCAACGACGCCGTCCGCCGTCGCGTAGCCGGCGAGATCGGCCAGATGCTGATCGACGAGTTCCAGGACACCGATTCGCTGCAGCGGGAGTTGCTGTACCTGGCCGTCGATTGCGTGAGCGACAAGCCCCCGGCCGGCAGGGTGTTCTTCGTCGGCGACGTCAAGCAGAGCATCTACCGCTTCCGAGGCGCCGAGGTCGATGTCTTCGCCCGGGCGCAGGAAGCGATGGACGCCGAGGGCCGGCGGGTGTTGGATCTGAATTTCCGCACCCACGCAAAGGGCGTGGCCCTGGTGAATCGGATTTTCGAACCGCTGATGGGCGAGGGGTACGAGCCCCTGACGGCCCAGCGCCCCGAGGCTCCGGCCGACCCGGCGGCGGAGTTTCTGTTCGTCCAGTCCGACCCGGCGGACAAGGCCGAAGATCGGGTGAAGGCCACCGCCCGGGCCATCGCCGGGCGAATCGCCGAGATGCTCGGCGACCGGGAGCGTCGGGTGTGGGACGCGGGGGCCGGCGATTGGCGGCCGGTGCGTGCGGGGGATATCGTCATTCTGCTTCGGCGGCTGCAGAACACAGCGCCGTACGAGGACGCCCTGGGCGACGCCGGGGTCGATCATTACGTGGTCGCCGGCGCCGGGCTGTTTCGCCAGCAGGAGGTGTTCGAACTGACCAACGCGCTTCGGGCGATCGACAACCCGACCGACGACGTGGCGTTGATGGGCTTCCTTCGCGGGGGCATGGTCGGCCTCAGCGATAATATTCTGGCGCACGTGGCGGCGATGGGCGAGCCGCCGCATCGGGGAAATCTCTGGGACGACCGGCTCGCCGAACGGCTGGCTCCCGCTGAACTGCAGGCCTTGCACCGGGCGGCCGAAACCCTCGACAACCTGGCCGCGACCAAGGACGCCTGCGGGGTCGATGGGCTGATCGAACGCCTGCTGGCGGCGACCGGGTACGAAGCGGTGCTGTTGGGGCAGTACAACGGTCATCGCAAGTGCGGCAACGTTCATCGCGTGCTCGAACACGCTCGCCAAGCTCACAGCGACGGGGCGACGCTGAGTGAGTTCGTGGCGTACCTGTCGGAACTGACGGTTGAGGAGGTTCGCGCCGAGCAGGCCGCGACCGAGGCTGAGGGCGGCGACGTGGTGCGGATCATGACCATTCACAAGGCCAAGGGGCTGGAGTTCCCGGTGGTGATCCTGGCCGATCTGAACCACGCACCCAAGAACGACTCCCCCCGGCTGGGTCATCGAAGCCATTGGGGGCTCACGCTTCGAGGCGACAATCCCGACGGCGACCGCGTCGACCCGGTCAGTTGGACCCTGGCCCGATGGGGCGAACGCCAAAGGGCTCTCCAGGAGGATTGCCGGACGTTGTACGTGGCCGTGACGCGTCATCGGGATCACATCGTTTTCGTAGCGGCGGCCGAGAGAGTTGGAGATCGCCTCGGCGTAGCACATTCGGCCCTTCGCCTGCTGGATGATGCGCTCGACCTGGCCGGAGCGATTGCCGATGGGGGCGTGGCGGTGGCCGACGGCGTCGAAGCGTCGGTCCGGTTCTGGGCGGCTCCGGCGACCCGGAGGGAAACCGTCCCGTCGTGGCTGGATGAGATCCACGCGGCCGCCGATTCGCCCGAGGCCCTCGCGATCCAACTTAACGCCCCCGTCGCGGCCGGCGCCGATGGGGCGGCGCCGTTACTGGCGGCGCCGCCGATCGCGGCGGTCGAGCGGCTGGCCGTTACGGCGCTGTCGGAATTCGAGGCGTGTCCGGCTCGCTTCCGCTGGCGGTACGAGCTTCGCGTCAGTGGTGGTTCGATTGGTTCAGGCCCGGCGGCGCAGTCTTCGGCGGCCCCCGTTCGATCGGCCGAAGGTCTCGACGCCGCCACGGCCGGGACGGTGTACCATCGCTGCATGGAGCTGCTGGACTTCGCCGATCCCCAACCGGCCGCGACGCTCGCACGGCGGGCGCTGGCCGACGTCGGCGCCGAGGCCGACCCCGGTCCGCTGGCGGCGGAGTTGGAGCGAATGCTCGCCACGCTCGGCGCCCATCCCTTGTGGACCCTGCTCGCCGGAGCCCGGAGGCGATGGGCCGAACTGACGTTCGTGACGCGATTCGGCCGGCTGGAGACCGAGGGCGTCATCGATCTGCTCGCTCAGGACGCCGCCGGCGACTGGCATATCGTCGACTACAAGAGCGATCGGGTGTCGGCCGACCATGTCGCAGCCGGCGGGGCGCGGTACGAACTGCAGATGCTCATCTACGCCGCGGCCGCCAGGCGGTTTCTCGCCAAAGCCACCGGGTCGGAGCCGGAGATCGACGCCACGCTCTACTTCCTCCGCCCGGGGCGTACGCACGTCTTCAGCGCCGAGCACGTCGCCGCCGCCGCGGCCGAATCGCGCCTGACCGCCCTCGCCGACCAACTCGGCCAATGCCGATCGAGCGGAATCTGGCCCCGATGCGCCCCCTCGGCCTGCGGGTTATGCCCCTACGCCCCGCTGTGCGACGTTGGCGCCTGACGGGCGGGTGAGATTTCCTTGTGGCATGCCCTATGAGCCGTTGTATTACAGTGTTAGGTTGCTGGTAGCCCCGAAGCGGTTGTGTTGATTGTCAAGTATTTCGGCAGGGATTCCATGGTGT